>DATNAC010000162.1:0-19016 GCA_035573035.1 Terriglobales bacterium | reverse complement strand
CCTCGCGGACAGTGAAGCCGTGGGCGTCTTCGTTGCGGGAGCCGAGCAGGCCGCCAAGGTCGCCTCGGTCCGCGCCCAGCTTCCCCGTCTGCGCTGGATCCGGACGTGGGAAACACTGGAGCCGGCCGGTCATCTGTCCGCCGCAGAGGCCGAACGCTTTCATCAGCGCCTGCTGGCCACTCCCGCCGACCGGGCCGCGACCTTGCTCTACACCTCGGGCACCACCGGCACACCCAAGGGGTTGCTCCTGACCCACGCCCACCTCTGCGCGAACCTCAACGTCTCCACCCAGGACTTTGTCTTCGGTACCGGTGAACGCCGCCTCTCCATCCTGCCGCTGTCGCACATTACCGAGCGCCACATCGCCTATGTGGACATGCTCTACGACGCCACCACTTACTTCGCTGAAAGCCTGGACAAGGTGGTCGAAAACCTCGCCGAGGTGCGCCCCACCGTCCTGGTCTCGGTACCGCGCCTGTTTGAGAAGGTCGCCGCCGGCGTGCGCGAGCAGGCCGCGAAGAAGTCCGCGCTCGAGCGCCGCATTTTCGACTGGGCGGTGCGCGTCGGCCATCAGGCGGGTCCGTACCGGCTTGCGGGAGCGCCCCTGCCGGCGGGTCTGCGCCTGCGCGCGGCGCTGGCCGACCGTCTTGTCGGAAGCAAGTTGCGCGCCAAGCTGGGCGGCGCTCTCGAAAAAGTCATCAGCGGTGGCGCGCCCCTGGGCAAGGACTTGGGAGAGTTCCTGCTCGCGCTCGGCCTGATCGTGGACGAGGGCTACGGCCTGAGCGAAACTTCGCCCGTGGTCGCCCTGAACCGGCCCGGGGGCCGCCGTCTGGGTTCGGTGGGGCGTCCGCTGCCGAGTGTCGAGGTGCGCTTCGCCGAGGACGGGGAACTGCTGGTTCGGGGCCCGTCGGTGTTTGCCGGCTACTATCGCCGTCCGGAGGAGACTGCGCAAGCTTTGCAGGACGGCTGGTTCCACACCGGCGACATCGGCCGCCAGGACGCCGACGGCTTTCTCTACATCACTGACCGCAAGAAGGATCTGATCAAGACCTCGGGGGGAAAATTCATCGCCCCGCAACCCATCGAGGCGCAGCTCAAGTCATCGGCGCTGATCGCCGAGGCCGTGGTGGTGGGCGACGGCAAGAACTTCGCCGCCGCCTTGCTGGTCCCCAACTGGCCCCTCCTCGCCCAGCGCGGCTTCGCCTGCGCCGACCGCGCCGCCGCTTGCGATGACGCCGCCATCCGGGCGCTGTTCCAGACCGAGGTGGACCGCGTCAACGCCGGCCTCGCCCGCTTTGAAACCCTCAAGCGCTTCGCGCTCTTGGCCAGCGAGTTCACCGTCACCAGCGGCGAACTCACCCCCACCATCAAGGTCCGGCGCCGCGCCGTCGAGCAGAACCACCGCGCCACGATCGAGCGTCTGTACCTCTAAGCCGCCCCTCAGGCCGGCATGCCTACCTGTTCGCAGCCCCGGCATGGGGCTCCGGGGTCCCCATGCCGGGGCGAGCAGAAGCGGGGCGTGCGGCGCAGCCGTGGCCGTGCCACCCCCGCCAAGACTAGCGGCCCGTGGTGCCATGAAGTGTGACCTCCGGTCCAGTCCACGAGACCCGCTCGGGGGCGCGGGTCTCGCACGTCTCCGCTTCGGGTTCGCGGGTTTGCACCACGGGCTGCAAGTCATGCTTCAATGGGACAACGAGCATGAGCAAGGCGTTCACCAAAGAGTCCGATGCCGATGGCGACGAGGACTTCTCTCCCGCCGCGGAAGAGGCCCAACATGCCGATCTCGCCGGGGCCAAAAACTACATCACCCCCAGCGGCTTGCAACGGCTGCGGGACGAGCTCCGCTTCCTCCTCACCCGGGAGCGGCGGGCGGTGACCGAGGTGGTGACTTGGGCCGCCGGCAATGGCGATCGCAGCGAGAACGCCGACTACCAGTACGGCAAACGGCGGCTGCGGGAGATCGACCGCAGGATCCGCTTTCTCACCAAACGCATCGAAGCGGCGGAGCCGGTGGACCCGGAAGCCCCGAGAAGTGGGCGGGCGGCCACGCATGTCTTCTTTGGCGCCACCGTGCGCTACGCCAACGCCGCCGGTACGGAGCAGACCGTAAGCATCGTCGGTGTCGATGAGGTGGATCTCGGACGCAACCACATCAGTTGGCAGTCGCCGCTGGCGCGCGCCTTGATGAAGTCGGGACCGGGCGATACGGTGACCCTAACCGCCCCGGGAACGACCGAGCCGCTGGAGATCCTCGACGTGCAATACGGCAGCATTCCCGTGAGACCCTTTACCGAACCACCCGGGGCCGAGTCTGCCTCCAAGCGACGTCCGGCGATAACGTAGCGGATCCACGGCGCAGCCCGGCTTGGGGCTCCGGGGTCCCCATGCCGGGGCGAGCGCAAGCGGGTCGCGCCAGCCGTGCCGGGGCACGCGTCTACTATTGCCCGCTCTTCTTCACCGCGATATCAATGAACGCCAGCGCCGCCCGCCCCAGCGCGCGGTCGCGCCGGAAGATTAGCCCCAACTCCCGGTACAGCTTCTTGCCCTCGAGCTCGCGCAGCACCAGCTCGCCCGCCCGCGCCTCCGCCGCCGCCAGCGTCTCCGCCACGAACGCCACTCCCAGCCCCGCCGCGGCAAAGCCCTTCAGCAGCTCGGTGCTGTCCAACTCCATCGAGACTTGCAGCGGCTCTTCCGCCGGCGCCAGCCACTCCTCCACCGCTTCCCGCGTCTGCCCCGAGCGCGGCAGCAGCAAGGGATGCCGCACCAACTCCCCTGGACTGATCTCGCCCGCCTGCTGGGCCAGCGCGTGCCCCGGAGCCATCGCCGCCAGAATCCGGTCCCGGTGCAGCGGCACGATCTTCAGACGCGGATCCCGCACCGGCAGCGATACCACCCCGAAGTCGGCGCGGTTCTCCAGCACCTGCTCCAGAATGTCATTGTGCTCGCCCCGCCGGATGCGCACCTGCACCCCGGCATGCTGTCGCTTGAAGGCCGCAAACACCTCCGGCAGCACATGCAGGCAGCTGCCCTCGTTGGCCGAGATCACCAACTCGCCCCGGGGCGCGTGGTCCAGGTCCGTCACCGCCTGCACCCCTTGCTGGCGAGTGCGCAGCAAGTTCTCGGCGTAGTCCTTCCATACCCGTCCCGCCTCGGTCAGCGCCACCTTGCCCCCGCTCCTGTCAAACAGCCGCGCCCCCACTTCCTCCTCCAGCAGACGGATCTGGGCGCTGATCGCCGGCTGCGTGCGGAAGCACGTCATCGCCGCCCGCGAGAACGAGTTCAGCCGCGCTACTTCAAGGAACGCATGAAGCTGGTCAAAGTCCATAACCGCGATAAAAAAATGTGATTGGCCCGCGGCGCCAGGGGCTTGCTAGCCTGAGTGCCTAGTTTAGCCGCAAAGGAGCCCTGCCCCTCATGCCCGCACCCAAAGAAATCCTCGAGTTCTGCAAAAAAAACGACGTCAAGATGGTGGACGTCCGCTTTACCGATCTCCCCGGCCTCTGGCATCACATCACCTTCCCCATCGGCCAACTCAGCGAGAGCTCGTTCGAGGATGGCTTCGGGATGGATGGCTCCAGCATCCGTGGTTGGGCGGCGATCCACGAAAGCGACATGCTCCTCACCCCGGATCCGAGCTGGTACATGCTCGATCCCTTTACCACCGTCCCCACCCTGGTGCTGATCGGCAATATCAGCGACCCCCTGACGCGGCAGCATTACGAGCGCGACCCCCGCTACATCGCCCAGAAAGCCGAGGCCTACCTCGCCTCCACCGGCATCGCCGACACCGCCTACTTCGGCGCGGAAGCCGAGTTCTTCATCTTCGACAACGTCCGCTTCGATCAGCGCGAGCAACACGGCTTCTACTTCATTGACGCCGAGGAAGGCCGCTGGAACTCCGGCCGCGAGCACGACAACCTCGGCTACCGCCCCCGCGTCAAGGAAGGCTACTTCCCGGTCCCGCCCACCGATCACTACCAGGACCTGCGCACCGAGATGGTGATGCAGATGCAAGCCGCCGGCCTCCACGTCGAGTGTCATCACCACGAAGTCGCCGCCGCCGGCCAGGCCGAGATTGATATCAGGTTCGACACCTTGGTCACCAGCGCCGACCACATGCTGCAGTTCAAGTACATTGTGCGCAATGTGGCCAATGAATACGGCAAGACCGTGACCTTTATGCCGAAGCCGATTTTCGGCGACAATGGCAGCGGCATGCATGTGCACCAGTCGCTGTGGAAGGGCGGCAAGCCGCTCTTCGCCGGCGATGGCTATGCGGGCCTGTCGCAGATGGCGCTGCACTATATCGGTGGCCTTCTGAAGCACGCGCCGGCGCTGGCGGCGATTATGGCTCCGACCACCAACAGCTACAAACGCCTCGTGCCCGGCTACGAAGCCCCGGTCAACCTGGCCTACTCGCGCCGCAACCGCTCCGCCGCGGTACGCATCCCGATGTACTCCTCCTCGCCCAAGGCCAAGCGCATCGAGTTCCGTCCGCCGGATCCGAGCGCCAACCCTTACCTCTGCTTTGCCGCGCTGCTGATGGCGGGCATGGACGGCATCGAGAATCGCCTCCAGCCGGGGGAGCCGCTTGACCGCGACATCTACGACCTCAGCCCCGAGGAGCTGAAGAACGTGCCCTCGCTGCCGGGTTCGCTCGAGGATGCGCTCGACGCGCTCGAAGAAGACCACGAGTTCCTGATCAAGGGCGAGGTCTTCAGCGAGGACGCAATCCGGACCTGGATCGATTACAAGCGCAAGAACGAAGTGGACGCCGTACGGCTGCGTCCGCATCCGTACGAGTTCCAGCTCTACTACGACATCTAAACCCTACTATGGCGGAGCAAGATCCCGTTCGTTATCCCATTGGCCGCTTCACCCGCGGGGAGCCGGTTCCGGCTTCCCGCTGGGTGGAGCTGCTGCATTCTCTTGACCGTTTTCCGGCCACGCTGCGCAGTGTGGTCGCGCACCTCCCGCCGCGGGAGCTCGAGGCCGGCTACCGGGAGGGGGGGTGGACCGTGCGGCAGTTGGTGCATCATTTGCCCGACAGCCATCTCAACGCCTTCGTGCGCATCAAGCTGGCGCTCACCGAAGACGCACCGCCGGTCAAGCCCTACGACGAGTCGCTCTGGGCCAAGCTGCCCGACAGCGCCCTGCCGGTGGCGATTTCTCTGGATTTGCTGGACGCGCTCCATGCCCGCTGGACCGCCCTGTTGCGCGCGCTCCCGGAAGAGGGAAAGGCTCGCTGTTTCCGGCATCCCGACTGGGGCCTCATTCGCGTGGACGAAACCGTGGCGCTCTACGAGTGGCACGGCCGCCATCACCTGGCCCACATCCGCGCCGCGCTGGCGCGCCACACAGCTTATTGAGTCTCGCGTATTATTGCGTCGCCCGCAGCCGGTCAATATCAGGCCCGGCCCCAAGCCGGGCCTGACAACTCCCTCAACCAGACCGGCACTATTCGCGGGGGTCGCGCCGTTTGCACTGTGGGCAAAGTCGGCGCGAAGGGCAGCGAAATTTTGCAGGGCGGCTCGCCCCCGGCAAGCAATGCAGGTGCGGTCCCCGCGAGCGCAGCACCGGCATGGGGCTCCGGGGTCCCCATGCCGGTGCGAGCACAAGCGGGGCGCGCGGCGCAGCCGCGCTGGGGCCCGCGCCAATCAAAATGACGCGAGACTCAATAGCTGTCGGCTATGGCGCCGCCGCCGCGCCCCGCACCGACGCCCGCAGCTCCTCCACGATCTCGGCCGCCGCTCCGCGCGCCTGCTCCACCTCGCCCGGCGGAAACGAGATCGCGCCGACGCGGGCATGTCCCCCGCCGCCATAGCGCTCGCATAACTGTGCCAGGTTCACCATGTTGGGGACGGTGTGCCATGGGTTCGAACCCACCGATACCTTCATCCGATACTGGCTGCGGCTCACCCCGATACAGTAAATTCCCTCGGGATGGAGGTAGTACGGAATGAACTTGTTGTACCCCTCCATGTCGAGATCGGTCAGATCGAAGGAGATCACCCCGTCGCGGCACTCCAGCCGCGAGCCAATCACGTCAATCGACGCAAAGTGCCGCTGCAATAGCGGCTCCAACTCGCGCTTGACGTAGTCGCGCTCCAGCAGCTCGCCGAGGGAAGCATGGAGGTAATCGGGGATCAGCCGCCGCAACAGCTCCGGATTGGTCGAGCCTTCGATCGCCAGCGTGAGCTTGAGCGCCGGTTCTTTCAATTCCACCGCCGACTGCGCGCTGGGGAAGTGGGCGCCGTCAATGATCCCGGCCCAATGGATCAACTCCGCCAGCGGCTTGGGGTCAAATCCGAACTTCGCCTGTCCGATGTCGGCGATGAACTGGGTGCAGGAACCGTAGTCGGGATCATAAAACTTCTGGGGGCTGGCCTCGAGCCGGAAATGCTCCGCGTCCGCTGGCGTCAAAAAGGCGCTTTGGTGATGGTCGAACCACCAGGTCACCCGGGGGTTGGCGGAGTACTTGTAATCCACGATGGCGTTGTCGTCCCCGCTAAAGCGCACCTCGCCGAAAAGGTCCCCGGCCTTGTGGGTCAGGCCGCAGTACTCGAAGGCCGCCTCGCCCCGGGTGTGGCGGTACAGCGCGGTAAACACCGCCGCCGAGGCGGAGCCGTCGAAGCAATGGTTATGGAAGAAAACGCGAACGTTGCGCAAGCAGTTCTCCAGCAAGACCCCTTAGGATGGGGGCGGACAAACCGTTTGTCAAGGTGGCCCAAGCGTGCCACGCCCTGCCTGCCGGTAGGTAGGCGGCGGCCCCACTAGAATCGGGGCATGGACCTGGAACTGAGCCCCGAACAGCGGGATCTGCAGCGCACGGTGCGCGACTTTGCGGCGCGCGAGATGGCGCCGCACGTGATGGAGTGGGACGAAGGCCAGACGTGGCCGGGCGCGGTGCTGCGCCAGCTTGGCGAGATGGGCCTGTTGGGCGTGCTGGTGCCGGCCGAGTACGGGGGCAGCGGCATGGGCTATGTCGAGTACGCCCTCGCCATCGCGGAGCTCTCCCGCGTGGATGGCAGCATCGGCCTGATCGTGGCGGCGCACAACTCGCTCTGCACCAACCACATTCTGCTGTTCGGCAGCGAGGCGCAGAAACAGAAGTTCCTGCCCAAGCTGGCGCGCGGCGAGTGGATCGGCTGCTGGAGCCTGACCGAGCCGCAGGCCGGCTCCGATGCCGGGGGCACCCGCACCACCGCCGTGCGCCAGGACGGTGACTGGGTTCTGAACGGCGCCAAGACCTTCACCACCAACGGCAACCACGCCCAGGTGTGCGTGGCCATGGCGGTGAGCGACAGGCCCAAGGGCAAGCACGGCATCTCCGCCTTCATCGTCGAGCAGGGAACCCCCGGCTTCCGCCCCGGCAAGAAGGAGAACAAGCTCGGCATGCGCGCCAGCGACACCAGCGAGATCATCTTCGAGGATTGCCGCGTTCCGGCGTCGAACCTCTTGGGCGCGCCCGGCGAAGGCTTCGTGGATGCGCTCCAGGTCCTCGATGGCGGCCGCATCAGCATCGCCGCCCTCGGCTGGGGCATGGCCCAGGGCGCTTATGACGCCGCTCGCAAATACGCCCTCGAACGCCACCAGTTCGGCCGCCCCATCGCCGACTTCCAGGCGATTCAGTGGAAGCTGGCCGACATGGCCACCGAAATCGAGGCGGCGCGGTTGCTGACGCTGAGCGCGGCGTGGCAGAAGGATCAAGGCCAGACCGTCACCCAGGCCTCGGCCATGGCCAAACTGTATGCCGGCGAGGTCGCGGTCCGCGCCGCGAATGAGTGCGTGCAGATCCACGGCGGCTATGGTTTCATCAAGGACTACCCGGCGGAGAAGTTTTACCGCGACGTCAAGCTCTGCACCATCGGCGAGGGCACCAGCGAAATTCAGCGCTTGGTGATCGCCCGCGAGCTGCTGAAGTAGCCTGCTAGGATCATAGACGCATGGCGGAACGGGATGCAGTAGCCGAGCGGCTGCGTTCGGGCGACACACGCTGGCTGGCGCGCGCGATCACGTGCGCGGTCGAGCGCGCACCCGAATCCGAGAGCCTGCTGCGCACGGCCTTCCAGCACACCGGCCACGCCCGCGTGCTCGGCTTCACCGGCCCTCCCGGCTCGGGCAAGAGCACGCTGGTGGATGCCCTGGCGCGCCGCTACCGCGCCGCCGGTGAACAACTCGGCATCGTGGCCGTGGATCCTACCAGTCCCTTCACCGGCGGCGCCATCCTGGGGGACCGCATCCGCATGCAGGCCCACCACGCCGACCCGGGCATCTTCATCCGCAGTCTGGCCACGCGTGGCGCCCTCGGCGGGCTCGCCCAGGCGGCCAGCGATGTGGTTGCCCTGCTCGACGCCGCGGGCAAGGACCGCATCCTGGTCGAAACCGTGGGTGTAGGCCAGGACGAAGTGGATATCGTCCAGCTCGCCGACGTCACCGTGGTCGTGCTCGTGCCCGGCATGGGCGACGAAGTGCAGGCCATCAAGGCCGGGCTGATGGAGATCGCCGACGTGTTTGTCATCAATAAGGCCGAGCGCGGCCCCGACCGCCTGGTCCAGGAGATCCGATCCATGCTGGCGCTGGCGCCCTCGGCCGAGGGCTGGCGCCCGCCCATCGTGAAAACGGTGGCCACCACGGGCGAGGGCGTCGAGGACTTGCAGGCCGCGGTGGCGCAGCGAGTGGAGTGGATCGAAGGCCACGGGGGACTCGCCGCCCACCGCGCCGCGCAGTGGCGCCAGCGCCTCCGCCAGTTTGCCCGGGACCGCTTGGCCGAACGGCTCTTGAATCCGCTGCTCACCGAAGCGCGCATTGCCCGCCTGGCCGACGCCATCACCACCCACGGCACCGACCCCTACGCGGCCGTCGACTCCCTCATCGCCGAAGCCGTCGCCCATACCTAGGCAAAGCGGCAAGCGGAGTGGGCGAAAGCCCGCGAGCGCTCTCGATGTCCGCGAGCGCGGGCGGCGAAGCCGGGTGCCCGCGCGCATGAAATTGAGCTAATCTTATAGCCGCATGCCTGCCCCCGCCTTGGCCCCGCTGCGCAATCTGATTGGCGGCGAGTGGGTGGCGCCGAGTTCCGGCGCCACGCTCGAACGCCGCAACCCCGCCGATCAGCGCGAACCCATTGCCACACTTCCGGCCTCCGCCGCCGCCGATGTCGACGCCGCGGTGAGCGCCGCCCAGGCCGCTTATCCGGGCTGGCGCGCCACCCCCGCGCCCCGCCGCGCCGAGATCCTGTTCCGCGCCGCCCAGATTCTGGTGGAGCGCAAGGAAGCCTATGCGCGTGACATGACGCGCGAGATGGGCAAGGTGCTGGTCGAAGCGCGCGGCGATGTGCAGGAAGCGATCGACATGCTGTACTTCATGGCGGGCGAGGGCCGGCGCCTCTACGGCCAGACCACGCCCTCGGAACTGGCGAACAAAGTCTGCATGACCACCCGCGTGCCCCTCGGGGTGGCCGCGCTGGTGACGCCCTGGAACTTCCCCATGGCGATCCCCAGCTGGAAGCTGGCGCCCTGCCTGCTCTGCGGCAATACCGCGGTGCTCAAGCCCGCCGAGGATACGCCCCTGTCGGCGCTCAACTTCGTGCGCGTCTTGATGGACGCCGGGCTGCCCGCGGGCGTGGTGAACGTGGTAATGGGCCGCGGCGCCGAGGCCGGCGCCGCGCTGGTGGCCGACGAGCGTCCCCGCATCGTGAGCTTCACCGGGTCCACCCAGGTCGGCCGCCAAGTCGGGCAGCAGGCCGCCGCCGGCTTCAAGCACTGCAACCTCGAGATGGGCGGCAAGAACGCCGTCATCGTGATGGACGACGCCGACCTCGAGCTGGCGGTGGATGGCTGCCTCTGGGGCGCCTTTGGCACCAGCGGCCAGCGCTGCACCGCCGCCAGCCGCATCATCCTGCACCGCGCCGTCTACCAGCGCTTTCTCGACGCGCTCAGCGCCCGCGCCTCCACGCTGCGCGTGGGCAACGGCCTCGACGAAGCCAACCAGGTCGGCCCCATCGTCAACGAAAAGCAGCTCGCCCGCATCGAGCAGTACGTCGCCATTGGCCGCGACGAGGGCGCCCGGCTGGTGCTGGGCGGCCAACGCCTCACCGAGGGCGCCCTCGCCCATGGCCTGTTCTTCGCCCCCACCATCTTTGCCGACGCCCGTCCCGGCATGCGCATCGCCCAGGAGGAGATCTTCGGCCCGGTGGTCACCGTCATCCCCTGCGGCGGCCTGGAGGAGGCCTTCGCCATCGCCAACGGCGTGGCCTACGGCCTCTCCTCCTCGCTCTACACCGCCAACGTCAACGCCGCCTTCCGCGCCTTGCGCGATCTCGATACCGGCATCGTTTACGTCAACGCTCCCACCATCGGTGCGGAAGTGCATCTGCCCTTTGGCGGCGTGCGCAACACCGGCAACGGCCACCGCGAGAGCGGCTTGGCGACTTTGGACGTCTACAGCGAGTGGAAAACACTCTATGTGGATTACAGCGGCCGCTTGCAGCGCGCCCAAATTGATTAACTCCCGAACCTCGAAAACACCATGATCATTGCCGTCCCCCGCGAACTGAAGGATCACGAAACCCGCGTCGGCCTCGTCCCCGCCGGCGTTGGAGAACTGGTCGGCCTGGGCCACACCCTCCTGGTCGAAACCGGCGCCGGCCAGGCCTCGTTCTTTGACGACGACGAGTACCGCCGCGCCGGCGCCGAGATTGTCTCCACCGCGAAAGAGCTGTGGGGACGCGCCGAGATGGTGGTCAAGGTCAAGGAGCCGATCGAACCCGAGTACCGCTTTTTCCGCCCGGGCCTGCTGCTCTTCACCTACCTGCATCTGGCGCCGCTCCCCGATCTGACCGAGGAACTGCTCCAGCGCCAGGTCACCGCCATCGGTTACGAAACCGTCGAGGGCCATAGCGGCGGTCTGCCGCTGCTCGAGCCCATGAGCGAGGTGGCTGGCCGGCTCGCCGTTCAGGTGGGCGCCCAGTATCTCGAGCGCCGCTACGGGGGCCGCGGCCTGCTGCTGGGGGGCGTTCCCGGCGTCCCGCCGGCCCGGGTGCTGATCATCGGCGGCGGCATCGTGGGCAGCAATTCCGCCAAGATGGCGGTGGGCATGGGCGCGGTGGTGACGGTCGCCGATCGCAGCTCGCTGCGTCTTCGCCAGCTCGACGATCTGTTTGGCGGCCGCGTCCTCACCCTCGCCGCCAATCCCACCACCATCGCCGATGCGGTGGCGGAAGCCGACCTCCTCGTGGGCGCGGTGCTCATCCCGGGCGCTTCCGCTCCGAAAATCGTTTCCAACGACATGGTGAGGGGCATGAAGCGCGGCGCGGTGATCGTGGATGTGGCGATTGACCAGGGCGGCTGCATCGAAACCGCGCACCCCACCACCCATACCCACCCCTCTTACGTCGTTCATGACGTCGTCCACTACTGCGTCACCAACATGCCGGCCGCGGTGCCGCGCACCTCGACCCTGGCGCTTACCAACGCCACCTTCGCCTATGTCCGCCAGCTTGCCGACCACGGGCTGGTCGAGGCGATTCAGCGCGACCCCGGCTTGGGCGCCGGGGTCAATACCTATCAGGGATCGTTAGTTTACGAGGCCGTCGCCAAGGCGCAAAACCGTCCCTATCGCCCGATGGCGGACTTGTTATAATTAGAGTGTGCGGGATGCATCCAAATCTCCGTCGTTTGCGCTCAACGAACGCGCGGCGGCTGTACTGAACGGCGTCCTGGAAACCTACCTCGCCTCCGGTCTCCCGGTCGGTTCGCGCGCGCTGTCCGAAATGCGTTCCGACAGTCCCAGCTCCGCCACCATCCGCCACGTGCTGGCGGAACTGGAGCAGGAAGGTTTTCTGCAGCAGCCGCATACCTCGGCGGGGCGCATCCCCACCAGCAAGGCGATCCGCTGGTGGCTGCAGCAGTTGGAGGCGCCGACGCCGCTGGCCAGCGACGACGGCCGGCGCCTGGAGCACCTGCTGCGCGAAGCCCACGACGAGGCCGCCTTCTGGGTGCGGGCGTCGGAGTTTCTGGCCGAGGTCACCCACCAGCTCGGGGTGGTGGCGGTGCAGCCCTGGAACGATGCCGGGCTCAAGCACCTGCGTTTTTTCCGGCTGACCGACCATCGCGTGCTGGCCATCCTGGTGGCCGCCGACGGGCAGGTGCGGGAGCGGGTGGGGCGCGTGCCGGAACCCTACACCCAACCCGAGTTGGACGAGGCGGCCCGTTACATGAACCGCAGTTTTCCCGGCGCCACCCTCGCCCGCATCCGCCGCGAGCTGATGCACCGCCTGGAAGAGGAGCGCGCGGCCTACGATACGCTGCTCAAGCGGGTGCTGGTGCTGTCGCACTGCGGCGTGCTGGAAATGCAGGATACCGGCGCGGTGTACATGCATGGAGCCAGCCACCTGGCCGGGGTGCTGGAGGCGCAGCCGTTGAGCGAGTTGCTGGCGCGCTTGCAGCAGAAAGAGCGCTGGCTGCGCCTGCTCAACCAAGTGAGTCCCGACGAGGCGACCATCGCCTGGGAGGCGGGCCAGGCCGGTCCCGGTCCGCGCCGGCGCGTCCAGGTGGAGGTGGGGCTGGAGCGGGAGCAACTGCCGGAATTTTCGCTGATCTCAACCAATTACCGCCGTCAAGGGACGGATGCCGCCATCGCCATTCTGGGTTCCCATCGCATGGAGTACCCGCGCGCTTTGGCCGCCATCACCCTGGTGAGCGACCTTTTTCACCGGCTCCTGGATGGGAGCCCGGTCTAGTTCGAACCCCGCGCGGGCCGTCAGGCGGCGCCCGCCGCGACCGTGCCATGCCAGATAGGCCCATGAACCAGAACGACGAACCTCTTGCGCCCCCGATCACTCCCGATCACGAGTTGCCGCCGGAGCCCGCCTCCGAGGCCGCGATCGCGGCCGTGGCCGAGGAACTGCGCCGCCTTCAGGCCGAACGCGATGCGCTCAACGATCGCCTCCTGCGGTCGCTTGCCGACGCCGACAACGCCCGCAAGCGCGCCCATCGCGAATTGCAGGAAGCGCGCCTGCACGCCACCCTGGAGGCCATCCGTCCCTTCCTGACGGTGCTCGACGGCTTCGAGCGCGCTGCCGCCCACCCCGCCGCTCACGCCAACGACCTGCGCAAGGGGATGGAACTGCTGCACCGCCAGCTCCTGGACGCCGCCCGCAAGGCCGGGCTCGAACCGGTCGAATCCCTGGACCATCCCTTCGACCCGCACCTGCACGAGGCGCTTGAGATGGTGGATACCGACGCCGCCCCGGACGGTACCGTGGTCGAAGAGTTGCAGCGCGGCTACAAGCTGCGCGACCGGCTGCTCCGGCCGGCGATGGTCAAGGTGGCCCGCGGCAAGAGTTAATTTCCATGCCACGCACAACCGAAAAGCGCGATTACTACGAGGTGCTCGGCATCGCCCGCGAAGCCGGCGAGGCCGAAATCAAGAGTGCCTATCGCCGTCTGGCGATGAAGTACCACCCCGACCGCAACCAGGACAACCCCGAGGCCGAGGAGGCCTTTAAGGAGGCATCCGAGGCCTACAGCGTGCTCTGCGACGCCCAGAAGCGCGCCCAATACGATCGCTTCGGACACGCGGGGGTGAATGGCGGCAATGGCGGCTTTGATCCCAGCGCCTTCACCGACTTCAGCGACATCTTTGGCGACTTCTTCGGCTTTGGGGATCTTTTTAACGGAACCCGTAACCGCGGCCGCAAAGGCGCCCAACGCGGCAGCGACCTGCGCTACGACCTCGAGATCTCCTTTGAGCAGGCGCTGCACGGTGCCGAGCCCGAAATCAAGTTCCAGCGCCTGTCGGAGTGCGAGGCCTGCCATGGCCAGCGCACCCGCACCGGCCAGCCGCCCGCCCCCTGCGGTACCTGCGGGGGCCGCGGCCAGATCCGCTTTCAGCAAGGCTTCTTCAGCGTCGCCCGCGCCTGCAGCTCCTGCGGCGGCGCGGGGGTGGTGATCCGCGATCCTTGCAGCCTCTGCCGCGGCCAGGGCCGGATCAATCGCGACATCAAACGCACCATCGCCGTGCCCGCCGGGGTGGAAGAGGGCATGCAGTTGCGTCTCTCCGGCGAGGGCGAAGCCGGCGCCGGCGGCGGCCAGGCCGGCGATCTCTACGTGCTCATCCACGTGCGCGCCCACGCTTTTTTCCAGCGCAAGGGCACCGAGCTGTACTGCGCCATTCCCATCTCGTTTCCCCAAGCCGCGTTGGGCTGCGACATCCGCGTGCCCACCCCTTGGGGCGATGACATCACCGCCGTCCCCCCGGGTACGCCCAGCGGCGCCGAACTGCCCCCGCTCAAGGGCAAGGGTGCGCCCCGCGTGAACGGCCGCGGCCGCGGCGACATGCACGTCTTCGTGCAGATCGAGGTGCCGAAAAAATTGACGCGGGAGCAGAAGTCGGTGCTCCAGGAACTCGATCGCCTGATGCCCAATCAAAACGCCCCGCACGACGCCGGTCTATTCGAAAAGGTGCGCGATCTGTTCGGTGGCTAGGCGCCGCTTTTTCGCCGCGGCGGTGGAGAACGGCGCCGGCTTCGTGCCAGGCGCCCATCTCGCCCGCGTGCTGCGCGCCCAGCCCGGGCAGGTCTACGAGCTGGCCCACCAAGGAGCGGTGTACCTCGCCGAGGTTACCGCGGTTCAAGCGGACGGGGTGCGGTTTCGCATCTTGGAGTCGCTGGCGGTCCCCCCGCCCGGCCCAAGCCTGGATCTCGCGGTCGCTCTCTTTAAGTTCGACCGTTTCGAGTGGATGCTCGAAAAAGCCACCGAGCTGGGACTGAGCCGCCTGCAGCCGCTGACCACCCGCCGCACCGAGACCCGTTTGGCCGAGGCCGCACCCCGGCGTCTCGCGCGCTGGCGCGCCATCCTGCACGATGCCGCGGAACAATCGCGCCGCGCTTCGCTGCCCGAAATCCTTGCGCCCCAACCCCTGGTCGCGTTCCTGGCCGCGCCCCTCGCCGCCCGCCGCCTGTTGCTCTCGGAGCTTCCCGGCGAGCCGGCGCTCGCGCCCGCGCAGGAAGCGACCGTTCTACTGGCCGGTCCCGAGGGTGGCTTTGCTCCCGAGGAGTTTGCCGCCGCTTCTCAGGCCGGCTTTATCGCCGTATCTCTCGGCCCCCGCATCCTGCGCTGCGAAACCGCCGTCCTGGCCGCGCTCGCCCGCCTGGCGCTGTGATTACGGCCGCAGCCAGGCGCCGCGCAACTGGAGTTGCGTCTCCGTGGCGCCCGGAATCGGTGCCAGCTCACAGGCGCTGGTGGGCGGCTCCGCCGGCGTCAGTTGCAAGGTGGACTCCACCCCGTGCTGCCGCACCACCAGGGTCGCCATCCGGTTCGGGGGCAGGGAATTGATGTCGGCTCCCGCTTGGCCGTTGATGGAGACGATCTCCTGGTCATTCCCCAGCCCCGCGGTTTCCGCCGGGCTGTCCGGATCCACTCCCCGCACCGCGTTGGCCGCCACTCGCGCGCCGCTATAGCTCCGCACGCCCTCGGGCACGCGGCACGCGAGCCGCAATCCGGCCGCCGCCAGGTAGCGGTCGTACGGTATCGGCTTGGTTCCCGCGACGTAATCCCGGAAGAACCCGGCATACGAGGCCCCGGTCACCGCCTCCACCGCGTGCTGCACATCCATATCGGTGTAGCCCCGTCCGGGCAGGTAGTAGGTGGCGCGCGGCGCGTGGTAGATATTCTCCCAGAGCCAGCGCATCACGTCGTTCAGCGACTTGCGCCCCGCGGTGCGCCGCCGGATGTCCAGATCCAGCGTCGCCGCGATCTGCTCGCCGCGCGTGTAGTAGGAGATCGTGGTTTCGACCTCGTTGGTCTCCTGCTCGAGCGGGGTGGCGTCGTGGAACCACGCTGTCAACGAGGCGTCCTCGGCGCTCATCAGCTTGTAGCCCGAGGCGTACAGCGAGTTCCCCAGGCTCCGTCCCAACCCGCGCAGGTAGGCGTCCTGGTTCACGATCCCGGTGCGCTCCAGCGTGATGTCGCCGTAGTACTGGGTGAAACCCTCGCCCACCCAGAGCGAGGGCGTTGGATTTTGCGCCTCATAGTTCCAGGGCCCCAGCGCCGCCGGCCGGATCCGCTTGATGTTCCACTGGTGAAAGAACTCGTGCGCCGCGGTGCTCTCCGCTCCGCTCAGTCCTTGGGCCGCGCCCAACCCGGCCCGCACCATGATCTGCGTCCCGAAGAGGTGCTCCATGCCGTCGCCGCTTTGTGGTTCGAAGTGGAAGAAGAACGTATAGGTGTCGAGTTCATCGGGCGCGATCACGCCGTTTTCGGCGTGGACGATCTTTTCCAGTCCCGCCAGCAGCGCCTTCCGGTTATCGCCGTTGCTATCCGGCGTGGTGAAATCGTGGATCAGCACTCGGTAGGTTTTTCCATCCGCCTGGAACTGGTCGAGCGTGAAGCTCGGCGCCGCTTCGGTGGGCGCATCGATAAAAATGTCGTAGTTCGGGAACCAAAGGTGGGTCTGGTCGAGCTGGCCCAGCTCATTCAATACCTTCCATCCCGCCGGCGCCAGGATGTCGAGCGCCACCGGATCCGGTTTGGCGGTCTCGGGATACATGTACACCGGACCGCCGTTGAGGTTGGCGTGCGCGTCGTCGAGTTGAAAAAACGATCCGTTGAGCGGCTGCGCCCCATAGACGCGGTACTGCCAGCGCACCTGCCGGCAATTTCCGTTGGTCACCGCCCAGCGGTTGGGGTCCAGCCGCCGCACCGGCAGGGGGTCCCCGGAAGGGCCGGCGCACGACGCGCGCGCCTGCTGCACGTTGACCGCGAAGTTGTAGATCGAGTACCGCCCGGGATACCAAGCCGGCATGTCAAAAATCGTCTGCGCGCCGGTGGCGGGAGCCTCGATGGTGATTGCGGCGAGGTGATCCGCGGGATGGGTGAGGTCCAGTGTGTAGTGAATGGTGGGCAAGCCCGCCGGCCCGGCCAACGCCTGCAAATAGGACGCGTTCGGCTGCCCGCGCTGGGCCGTTCCGAACGCGCACAGTCCCACCGTGAGTGCTGCGGTTGTCCACCATCGCGTCATGCACCGCATTGTAATCGTTTCTACCTAGTTCCGCTCCATTCCCGCCAGGCTCAGCCCCAACAGCAGCGGGACCAGGATGAGGAGGGGGCTGTACAGCCACCAGCAGTGCGTGGCGAGGCTGTAATCGCGCAAGCTGTCCAGCATGTTGCCGAAGGTCGGCCAGGGCTGCGGCAGCCCCAGGCCCACCAGTTCCAGGCTGACCTCGGCCCCGATCGCGGCCGCCACCAGCAAAGCGAAGTACGTGGCGGCCAATCCGCGCAAATTGGGCCACACATGCCGGCGCAGCAGATGCCAGCGGCTCGCGCCCAAGCCGCGCGCCGCTTGCACATAATCCTGCTGCATCACCTGGCGCGCCGCGCCGTAGAGCGTCCAGGCCGCCACCGGCCACGCCGCCGCCGCGAACAAGATGACCAGCGCCGCGGCCACGCTGCCGGCGCCGGCGTTGAGCGGCAGTGCCGCCCGCACCGCCACCAGCACGAAGATCCAGGGCAGGCCGCGGCACACCTCACCCGCCGCCCGCCCCCAGTCCATCGTGGCCGGCCAGACCGCCATGCCCAAACCCACGCCGACCGCGATGCCCAGCGCCGGGGTCGCCATGGCCAGCCCCAAAAGCGACGACAGCGTGCTCGCCCACAGCAGCCGCGACGCTTCGTCGCGCCCGAACTCATCCGTGCCCAGCCGGTGGCCTGGGGTGGGCGCTTCCAGGGTCGCGTCCCGGTCCTGGATCCGGTAGGAGGTGGGTGCCAGCCAGGGTCCCAGCACCACCAGGCTCAGCCAGACCGCGAAGCCCCCCACCATCCACCGCCGCCGCGTCATGCCTCCACCGCCGCCCGCCGCTTCGCGGATTCCCGCCATCGGGCGTCGCGCAACACCGGATTCAGCCGCGTTTGCACCGCCTCCGAGATCCAGTTGCTGGCAATCACCACCAGGCTGGAGAACAACACCAGCGCCGACAGTACCGGCATATCTTTGTTCTGCGCCGCCTGGATCGAGAGCTGCCCCAGCCCCGGCCACCCCAGCAGCGGCTCCAGGATTACCAACTCGACCATCGCCTGGGAGACCGTCAGCGCCGCCACCGGCACCAGAATGTCGGAGATGTTGGGCAGCGCATGCACCAGCAACACCCGCGCCGGACCGAACCCGGCGGCCCGCCCTTGCCAGATGAAGGGACGGTCAAGCACCGCCGCCAGCGCATGCGCCGTTTGGAAGTACACGGTAGGCAGAAATGCCAGCGCCAGCACCGCGGCCGGCAGCCAGGGCGAACCCGATCCCGCCATCGGCAGCCACTCCGGCGGCGCCAGCACCAGCGCCCCCACCGCCAGCACGCCCAGCGGCAGCGCGGTCAGCAGCGCGGCGCCGGCGTGCAGCGTCACCTCCAGGCCGCGTTGCGCCCGCCGCCGCGCGTTTTCTCCCATCCATGCCGGAATCAGAGCCAGCAACAATCCGGCTACCCACGCCAGCCCCAATCCGAGTACCATCAACTCCAAGCTGGCCGGGGCCCGCTCGCGCACCAAAGCCGCCACTGGACGATGAAACTGCAGCGAATAGCCAAGATCGCCGTGTGCCGCTTGCACCACCCAGGCACCCAAACGCTCTCCCAGCGAATGCTGAGGCAGGTAGAGTTGGCGCAGATGCGCCAGCGCCGCGGGCGGGATGGCCGGGTCGAGTTCCAGCGCCGAGAAGGCGTCGCCGGGCGTGAACTGGCCCAGAGCAAAACACAGGACCATGGTGGCGGCGACGGTCAGTACCGCTATTCCGGCGCGGCGGTGCGGGCGGTGCCGCGGGGGCCGCGGCTGGGCTTCCGAAATCATCGGGGTACGCTGCTCAGCATAGCGCAGGGGCTGGCGGTCTTTTTGTGGTTTTCCCTGGCAGCGCCCGCGCAGAGGCAGGTTGTTGACGTCCATGGGCGTTTTGGGGGCGAGCTGGTGGCCGCGGCCGCTTCCGATCCGCAGACCTTTAACCCGGTCTTCGCCTCCGATAGCGCGTCGACCTTGGTC
>DATNAC010000161.1:0-2540 GCA_035573035.1 Terriglobales bacterium | reverse complement strand
TATCTCCCGCCCACCGCATCTCCGATTGCGAGCAGGCGGAGCGGGCGGCGTTCGCCTGCAAGGTGGAGGAGATGTGCCGCCTCACCTGGGCCGAGCTGACGCTTGCACCGCGGCACGGCGCCGGCGGTGAGAAGATACGCCGCAGCGAGATTCGCGCGGCCATCCCCGCCGCCATCACCGACGACGTGGACCACTTCCTTGCTTTCCGGTTTGACGGCCTTAAGGCGATGGTCGGCTTCCGCCTGGGCCGCGTGTTCCATGTGGTGTGGCTGGACAGGGGCTTCAGCGTCTACAGGCACTGACAGTCACTGTGCGCGCGCGGCCCGCTCCAGGGAAAGTGCCCGGGGCCGGACTCGAACCGGCACGAGCCTTGCGGCCCTCGGGATTTTAAGTCCCGTGCGTCTACCAGTTTCGCCACCCGGGCATGGCCGCCTAAACAATTAGTTCACAACTACTGGCGGGCTGCAAGGTGCGGGCGGCATTCAGGGAACCGTGCCGCGGGCCGATAGGGTGGATATGGAAGACATCGCCGGCACGCGGATCTGCGATCTGGGGCTGCGCATCGAGGGCTCGCCGCTGGAGGCGCCGGTGGCGCGGCTGTACCGCGAGCTGGAGCGGAAGGGGCTGGGGAAGTTCCGGCCGGGCTGCTACCTGAGCGATGAGTGGGGGTGTCCGTCGGGCGAGCCGGTGATCGGAATTCCGTTTTATCTGGCGGATGCGCGGCTGGCGCGCCTCGAGGCGGAGCGCAACGATCTGGAAACGCCGGCCGAGATCATGATGTACCTGCGGCATGAGGCCGGGCATGCCTTCAACTACGCCTACCGCCTGCATCGCACGCCGGAGTGGCGGGAGTTGTTCGGCCCCTACCGCCGTCCCTACCGCGATCATTACCGGCCGGTGGCGTTCTCCCGCGAGTACGTGCGCCACATCGCCGGCTGGTACGCGCAGAAACACCCGGATGAGGATTTCGCCGAGACCTTCGCGGTGTGGCTGACGCCGGGTTCGCGCTGGCGGCAGAAGTATCGCTGGTGGGGAGCGCTGCGCAAGCTGCAGTACGTGGCGCGCACCGCGCGCGCGCTGCGCGGTAAAGATCCGGCGCGGGCGCGTGGGCGCGCCGACCTCACCGTGGATGAAATGGAGCTGACGGTCGAGGAGTTCTACGCGCGCTCGCGGGCGGAACAGGCCAAGCTGCCTGAAGGCGCGTTAATGCTGGATACCGACCTGGCCGATATCTTTAATGTATCGCCCCGCCGCAGGCGGGGTGCGCGTCCGGCGGTGGAGTTGTTGCGCGAGCACCGCAAGACGGTGACCGACAAGGTGGCCTACTGGACCGGAGCCCAAAGGCCGCTGGTGAAGCAGTTGGTGGATGCCATGGAAACCAGGCTACAAGCCGGACATTTGCGGGCCGACCGCGCGCGCGAGGGCGAGCATGTGGCCGAGCTTTCCGCCTACGTCGCCGCGTTGGCGATTCATCGCCTGGGGCGGTAGAAACCAAGCATGGACGCCAAGCTCAAGATCGCGGTGTTGTATGACCGGTGGGAGGGGGAAGAAGAGCCCACCGCAAGCGCGGTCACGCGCCCATCAACGGATGCGCTGCCGCCCTGTGGCGAGCGGCGGAAGCGTCCGCGGCAGAAAGCGCGGACCAAAAAGCGGGACAAGCCGGATCACGAGGAAGTTTTCGAGGTGCTCGAGAAGCTGGGCCACAAGCCCTTCTACTACATCCTCGATGGCCGCGATTGCACCCTGTCCGGTCTGGCCAAGTGCGACGCCGACTTGTTTTTCAACCTGACCGAATCCTACGCCGGCGACGACACCAAGGACATGCACCTGGCGGCCTATCTGGAGCTGCTGGGACGGCCGTACACCGGCGCCGGGCCGCGGGCGCTGTGCCTGGCGCAGGACAAGTCGGTGGCCAAAAAGATGTTTGCCTTCCACGGCATCCAGACGCCGTTTTTCGCCGCCTGCTACAGGGGCAAACTGGAGCACGCCCACGACATCCGCTTCCCGCTGATCGTGAAGCCGACCAACGAGGACGGCTCCATCGGCATTGACGCCACCTCGGTGGTGACCAGCGTCAAGGAGCTGATGGAGCGCATCCACTACATCCATGAGAGCTTCGACGCCCCGGCGCTGATTGAGGAGTACATCGAAGGCCGCGAGATCTACGCCAGCATCATCGGCAACGGGACGCCCGAGGTGCTGCCCCTGATCGAGCTCGATCTTTCCCGGCTGCCGCAGGGAACGCCGCACATCGCCAGCAGCGAGGTGAAGTGGGACAAACAGACCGAGGCCTACAAGCTGACCAAATCGGCGCCGGCGGAGGATTTGAGCGAGACGGCGGCGCGTAATCTCGCCGACACGGCGCTCGCGACCTACCAGGCGCTGAAGCTGCGCGACTATGCCCGCATTGATATGCGTCTGACGGCGAAGGACGAAGTGTACGTGATCGAGGCCAACCCCAATCCCTGGCTGGCGAGCGGCGCGGAGTTCGCCATGGCGGCGCGGGAGGCCGGCCGAACCTACCCCCAAATGATCGGCGA
>DATNAC010000160.1:0-30980 GCA_035573035.1 Terriglobales bacterium | reverse complement strand
TGAATGGGATCCAGCACCACCCAGGGGATCGGGTGCTTGGCCAGTTGCCGCGCCACCGTATCCACCGCCGCGCGGCTGCCCAGCATGCCGATTTTGACGGCGCGCGGTTGCACGTCCGAGAGCAGAAAATCGAGCTGCTCCTCCAGCAATGCCGGCGCCACCGGTTGATAGGAGCGCACCCCGTGCGTGTTTTGCACCGTCAAGGCCGCGATGCAGGCCAAGCCATAGGCTTGGTTGGCTGAAATGGCCTTGATATCAGCGGTAATTCCCGCTCCCGAGGTCGGGTCAAAGCCAGCGATCGTCAGAACGAGCGGCGGTGCGGCCGGATTGGCAGACATTCCTGTGCAATCACCTCCGGGAGGCTTGACAGCCAAATCCCCTAGTCTTATGTAGACCTAACCCGATGCAATTGCAAGGCCATTGTGGAGGGCAACCTCTCGCGCCAGGCCGGCACTCTGCCGTAAGGACATGATCGGCATTGTACCCGCCGCCGGCACGGCGACCCGCATGCAACCGCTCGGGGGGGCCAAGGAGCTCTTGATGCTGGGCTCCGCCCCCAGTCCGCCCGGAGGGCCGGCGCGGTTACGCGCCGTCGGCGAGTACCTGATCGAGCGCATTCTTCTGGCGGGCGCCGATCGGATTTGCATTGTCACCTCCGCGGAGAAGCCCGATCTGCTGCGCTTCTTTGCTCAGGCCGATTATGCGGACCGCGTCTTTTTCGTAGTGCAGCCCCGCCCCGCCGGCCTCTGCGATGCCATCTTTCGCGCACGCCGCTTTGTCGAACCCGGCGAGGCGGTACTCATCGGGCTGCCCGACACGGTGTGGTTTCCGGCGACGGCCCTGCGCGATGGCCTGCGCGCGCACGTTCATCTGATCACGTTTCCGGCGGCCCACCCCGAGGCTTACGACGCCGTGGTGCCCGGCTTCGGGGAGCGCGTGGCGCGAGTCGAGGTCAAGAGCTGCCGCGATCCGCGGCGGCGCATATGGGGCGCGATCACCGCACCCGGCCATGAATATTTGGCGCTCGAGCGGTTCTGGCGCGTCCGGGGCCGGGGCGAACAGTTCCTGGGCGACCTGCTCAATGCCTGGATCGCAGCCGGCAATCCGGTGACCTACGATTGCCAAGGAACGCGGTACTGGGACATCGGTACGCCCGCCGGCTACGAATACGCGCTGCGCGAGCGCGTGTGGGAAGCGGCCTGAAATCCTCTCAGGCCGAGGGCGCCACCGGCCCCGCTTGGGGCGCCTCCGCCGGCGCCACGACAATTTGCGCGCTTTCAAAACTCCGCCAGCGAATCCACGCCACGCGGAGCGAGGCCATCACCGGGATCGAGAGGTATACCCCGATAACGCCCGCCACTTCCGCGCCCGCCAGCACCCCAAACAACACCGCCAAGGGGCTCAATTGCACCTGGTTGCCCATGATTCGCGGAGAGTTGAAGTAGTCCTGCACCAAGCGCCAGCCCCCCAGGAAGATCACCACCAGCCAGAGCAGGCTGTAGTTCGCGACAAACGACGTTACCACCACCACGACCGCTCCCAGCAAGGGGCCCACCACGGGAATAAACTCCAGCAGCCCAGCCACCGTCGCCAGCGCCACCGCATAGGGCAAGCGCATCATCTCGAACGCGACCAGGTAGACGACCAGCGCGATTACGGTGAGGAGGATTTGCGCCCGGATGTAGCTCGCCAGCACGTCGTGGACGTCGTGCAGCAGGTTGGCCACAAATACCCGCTGCCGACGCCGCGCCAATTGTTCCAGCATCATGTCGAAATACCGGTCCCCGCTCAACAAGAAAAACGCGGCCAGGATCGGAATCAGCGCCACCCATCCCAGGTTGGAAGCCACGCTGGCAATTTCTCCGAGGAATTCCCGCTCCCAAGCACTGATGGTGGCCCGGTGGCCAGCCAGGAACTGTTGCACACGGTACTGGGTCTCGTAACTCCATCCCCGTTGCGTGCCCACCTCCTGCGCAATCTGGCCGCTGCTGACCCCGGCCGTAACCCCCGGCACCAAGTCTGCGAGCCGGGTCGCCTGATGGACAATGCGCGGCCCAACCGTGAGCACGAACAGTCCCAAGACCACAACCATCAGCCCATACAGGGCGGCGACCGCCCAGCCCCGGGTGAAGCGCAGCCGCTTCTGCAACCCCTCGACCACCGGCTCAAATAGATAGGCGAAGAGGATGGCAAACAGAAACGTCACCAGTGCCCTCCAGGCCAATACCAAAAACGCCAACGCCAAGCCGAACAGCAAGAGCGTTGCCAGAACTCGGCCGGTACGGCCATCAAATATCTGCATGGCAACCTCGTCGGGCGGTGGATTCAATGGTCATAGGGGCCTGAACAGTATTGGATGCTACTAGTTTTCGTGGTGGCTAATTTTGCCATAGCGAGGTCCGCCTCCCTTTGAAGGGCGGCTGGAACTACCGTCTCTGGCGCGGCCACCCGGCGGTTTCCGTCGGTGACCCAGAACGCGTATCCTGATAGGTTCGTGTTGGAGTGTGCGATGCCCGCAACCCCGATCTATTTGGATTACCATGCCACCACGCCGGTAGACCCCCGGGTCTTCCGCGCCATGGAACCGTTTTTTGCCGTGCGCTTCGGCAATCCGGCCAGCAGCAGTCACGCGTTCGGCTGGGAGGCGGCCAAAGCGGTCCAACAAGCGCGGACGCAGGTAGCGGCCCTGATCGGCGCGCAAGCCCATGAAATCGCGTTTACCAGCGGCGCCACCGAAAGCAACAACCTGGCCATTAAAGGCGTAGCCGACAACTTCCGCGGGCGCAAGGCCCACGTCATTACCACGGTGATCGAACACAGCGCCGTGCTCGATCCCTGCGAACGCCTGGAGCGCGAGGGTTTTGCCGTCACCCGGCTGGGCGTGGACGGGGAGGGGCGCATTCGCCTGCAGGAGCTGGAGGCCGCGCTCCGCCCGGAAACCATCCTGGTCAGCATCATGGCGGCCAACAATGAAATCGGAGTGATTCAGGATATGCCGCGCATCGGCGCCCTGGTGCATGCGCGCGGGGTTCTCCTGCACAGCGACGCCACGCAGGCCGCGGGCAAGATTCCGGTCGACGTCGGCGCTTGGCAGGTGGATCTGCTCTCGCTTTCCGGCCACAAGATGTACGGACCCAAGGGGGTGGGCGCGCTCTACGTCAAGCGCGGCACCGCGGTGTGCTGCCAACAGGACGGCGGCCACCACGAACGCGGGCTGCGCTCGGGGACATTGAACGTTCCCGGGATCGTCGGGTTGGGCGCCGCGGCCGCGGTTGCCGGTGGAGAAATGGAGGAGGAGGCCCGCCGCATCGGCGCGCTGCGCGACCGGCTGCGCGACCGCATCCTGGAACGGCTGAAAAACGTCCGCGTCAACGGCAGCCGCGAACACCGCTTGGCCCACAATCTTCATCTAACCCTGCACGGGGTAGAGGCCGAAACGCTGATGATGAGCCTGCAGGAGATCGCGGTCTCGTCCGGCTCGGCCTGCACCTCGGCGGCACGGTCGGCCTCGCACGTGCTGCTGGCGCTGGGGCTGAGCGACGAAGAGGCGCACCAATCGCTGCGCTTCGGGCTCGGCCGCTTCACCACCGCCGAGGAGGTGGATTATGCCTCCGACCGGCTGGTGGAGGCGGTCCTGCAGTTGCGTGAGCTCACCCTGCCCTAACGCCGGAAACCGCGGGGCCGCGGGAGAGAGCCATGCCGGATGCTTTGAGCTGGGACGACGCGGAGGATATCGCCCAGATGTTGCGCGAGCGGTTCCCCGAAACCGATCCGCAGACCCTGAGCGAGCTGGAAATCGCCCGCTGGGCACGCGAGATCCCCGCGCTGGCGGGCGCCCCCGGCGAGGAGTTCTCCACCCAGGTCGAGGCGATCCGCGATGCTTGGCGGCGGCTGTAGGGCCGCGGGGTGCTTCTATACTGGAGGCATGAGCCTAAGCGAGCGTATTCACCAGGACATGGTGACGGCCATGAAGGAGCGGTCCGAGCTCCGCCTTTCGACGTTGCGCATGATGAAAGCGGCGGTCAAGAACCGCGAGATCGAGGCGCGCCATGCGCTCGACGACGCCGCCACCCAACAGGTGCTGGCGACGATGATTAAACAGCGGCAGGATGCCGCCGAACAGTTTGCCGCCGGCGGCCGCGAGGAGCTCGCCGCCAAGGAGCGCGACGAGATCGTCATTATCGAGAGCTACCTGCCGCGCGCGCTCTCGCCGGAGGAAATCGAGTCCACGGTGCGGGCCGCCATCGCCGAGACCGGGGCCGCCTCGGCCAAGGACATGGGCACCGCCATGAAGGCCGCGATGGCCCGCTTCCAAGCCGCGCAGCAGCGGGTCGAGGGCAAGACCGTCAGCGAGACCGTGAAGCGGCTGCTGAGTTCGAGCCCGTCATGAGCGCCGCCGCGCCGCTGCCGCTGTCACGCCGCCTGCTCCGCGAGTTGGCTTACGTCGTTGTGCTGGGAACGCCGGTGTTGCTGTTTTTTTTGGTGGCCGCGCCGCGCTCCAATGCCGTGCGTTTCCTCAAGCAGTTGAACCGGATTCAGGTCAACCAGACGCACTTCCAGCAGGTCGAGCAGCTCGCCGGCCAGTTCGGCAGCTACGCCGCCTGCATGGGCGACAACTGTCTCTTCCAGTTTCAGAACCAGTGGCTGCACCTGCTCCATCTCGCCCCCAGCACCCAGTTCAGTGTCATGATGCAGCGCGGCGGCAGCCCCAGCGATCCTGGCGGCGGGACGGTCGGCACCCTCGACATGGCCATGCTGGTCAGCCGCGACGACGCCGGGGGCGGGGCCATCGCCAGCGCGCTGGTGTTCGAACGGGCTCACGGCGATCCCCGCGACCCCTACCAGGCGAGCATCACCTTTGGCAGCGATGGCCGGCCCGGGCGCACCGTGGTGACGCTCGCTCCGGGATCCAGTCCGCGCCAACGCAGCCGGGCGCGCGCGTTTAACTTGCAATGCCTGACCCGGCTCGGCGGCTGCAAGAACAGCCGGGATTTGCTCCCCAGCGTATGGCAAGGGGCGCGCCGCATTGAAAGCGTCGGCCTTTACGCCCCCGCCCCATCCCCTGGCGCCGCCGCCAGGCGGCTTACCGCTTGGTCCACATTCGGCGCGGTGAACTGACATCCCACCGCCGCGAACAGACGGGCCAGGTCGTCCCGCTGGCGCAGGTCGGGATGCAGGATGCCGATAAAGGCGATACCCGCGGCCGCGGCGCAGCGCGCGTCGTCCACCGTATCGCCAAGATAGGCGAGCACGGGCAGCGGCGCGAACTGGCGCCGCAATTGTTCCAGACCGTCGGGGTGCGGCTTCTGCTCGGTGACATCTTCCAGCGCCACCAGCGCGGCAAACTGTTCGCGAACGCCAAAGTGACGCAAGGTGAATTCCGCGTCCGCCCGGGGCCGCCCGGTAAACACCGCCAAGGCGCACCGCCGCGCCAACTGGCGCAGGGCCGGCTCCGTCAGCAGCCAGGTCTCGCGCAGGATCAGGCCGCCCTCTCCGTCGCGTTTCGGCCCGAGATAAAAACCGTTGAAGACGTCAATCACCTCCGGCCGCGGCACATCGCGGCCGCGCTGGCGCAACAGCTCGCGCGACAGGTCCCAATCGTTGTTGAAGCCGCCCGAATTTTTCAGCGCCTGGATCTCATCCGCCCCCACCTCGCCCCCGCCCAAGGCGGCAACGGTCAACCCGATCGCCTGGCGGAAGGAGGCGCGCACGTCCACCAGTACTCCATCCATGTCGAAGACCACCACCCCCGTTGGGGTGGACTTCTTTCTAGTTGAGCGGCTTGGCGTCGGCATGGGAGCGGGCGGCATCCTTTCCAGACTGCCATAAGCCCGGCGGTTGAGCTACACTCGCCGCATGGCCGTGCCGGCGGTGGAACATGTCCGCCCCATGCGAGGCGGGGCGCAGTCGCACCTCATGCGCGCCGAGGACGGTCACTACTACGTCGTCAAGTTCACCAACAACCCCCAACACATTCGGGTGTTGGCCAATGAGTGGCTGGCGGCGCGGCTGGCACGCGGCCTGGGTCTTCCCGTGCCGGAGATTGCCCTGATCGACGTGCCCCCGCGCCTGGTGGACGGCTCTCCCGGCCTGGTGCTGCGGCTCTCGGGACAAATGATCCCGTGCGCTTCGGGCTTGCAGTTCGGCTCTCGCTTTCCCACCGCCGACCCGCACGCGCCCATCTACGATTTCCTTCCCGAGCCCGGGCTCGAGTTGGTCGCCAACGTTGCCGACTTCGCCGGCATGCTGGTCTTCGACAAGTGGACGTGCAACTGCAACGGCCGGCAGGTGATTTTCTGCCGGGCGCGTTCCCGCCAGCCGCTGCGCGTCTACATGGTGGACCAGGGATTCTGTTTCAACGCCGGGGAGTGGACGTTTCCCGACAGCCCGTTGCGCGGCGTTTATAGCCGTGACTTGGTGTATGCCGGGATCACCGGATGGGACTCGTTCGAGCCCTGGCTCTCGCGGCTCGAAAGTTTCGACGCCGGATCCATCTACGCCGCCGGCGAGGAAATTCCGCCCGCCTGGTACGGCGCCTGGGACGATCTGAGCCGCCTTCTGGACCAGATGGTACGGCGCCGGGCCCGGGTGCGCGAACTGCTCTGGGCGGTCAGGAACTCACCGCGCGCTCCGTTTGCGAACTGGCGCGAGAAGGCGGCGGAGGCGGCCGCCCGGGGCTGATTTTTATGAGAACCGCGGAACCATGCGCCTGCGAGTTTGTGCTGATCCGGATCGCCCCCGATCCCATCCGCAACGAAGCGGTCAACGTGGGCGTCGCTTTGTTCCAGCCGGAGGCTGGGGGGTTCGTCGGGGTGCGCATCAGTCCGGGATGGAACCACGTGCGGCGACTCGCTCCCGCATTCGATCCCGGCGACCTGGAGGGCCTCGAAGCCGCGCTGCTCGAGCGCTTCCAAGCCGCCGCCCCGGCTTGGCGCTCGCGCGAGTACTTCCTGCAACTCGGGTTGGAAAGCTTCAGCCACTGCCTCCAGATCTCCCCGCCCACCGCGGTGCTGACCCGCGATCCGGCGCAGGAGTTGGACCGCCTCTACCACGCGTATGCCGCGCCCGCCGCGGAGCCGGAGGCGATCGTCGCTGCGGGGGCGCGGCAGCTCATTCGGAACCACCTGAACCGAGTGTTCAGGGAAGAGCGGATCTACGACAAGCTGTATCGCGGCGCGCGCGCGAGTCTGTGGTTGCGGGAACCCGATCGGTTCCGCTTTCACTACCACTACCAACCCCGTCCCGAGGACACCTGCCATGTCATCCAGGCGCTGCCGCTGGGCGGCGAAGATGGTTATGTAAAAGACTTCTGCTTTACTGTGCAGCGGCTGCGCGCGCGGCTGGGAGAATTCGACGCAGCCAGCTTCGAGCAGTCTCCGCCCGCGGTCGGCGAAGTCCGGGATTACCATCTCGAGCTCCTGTCCGGCGCCGGTGTGCGCGCGCTCGGCCTCGACAAGGCGGCCGAGGAAGCCGCCCGGATCCGCCACGCCTTCGGAATGGCCTAGCCGCCGTTTGATTGGCGGGCCCCAGCGCGGAAGGCCACGCGCCCGGCGATTCCGGGCGCCTTCGGCTTATGCTCGCACCGGCATACAGTGCAAACGGCGCGACCCCCGCGATCAGTTGCCGCTGGCGAAGTAGCCTTTGCGGGTTTGCGCGCTCAGATGCTTGACGTGCGGGTCATTCACCTCGAGCTTGATGTCGCGGTAGCCCGCGCCGGTCTGGTTCGAATGATAGAGCAGGCTGTACTGCAACCGGATGTCGCGCGCCACTTTGCGTGTGATGCCGTCCACCTGCTCCAGGCTCTTGGGGAAGTACGCCAAGCCGCCGGTGGAATCGGCGAACTGCAGCAGGACGCGCTGCGACTCGCGCTGGGTGGACTTGCCATCCTCTTTGTCCACCAGCCCGATGCAGTAGATCAACGGCGCGTTCTGCGATTGCAGCAGGTGCATGGTTTGCTGCAGGTCGTGGCTGCTGGCGTCGTCCTGGCCGTCGGTGATCAGCAGCAGCACTTTCTTGGGGTGGGTCCCGTACTTGTTCAGGTAGGCGACGGCGTTGATGACGGCGTCGTAGAGCGCCGTTCCCGCCTGCGGATCAATCTCACCCAAGCCTTTTTCCAGCGCCGGGATGCTGCTGGTAAAGGGAGACGCCAAATGGTACTCGTCGTTGAACTTGACGATGAAAACATCGTCTTGCGGATTGCTGGCGCGCACGAAATTCAGCGCCGCCTGGTCCACCTGGATGCGCTTGGGCCGCATGCTGCCGCTGTTGTCCACCAGGATGCCCACCGAAACCGGCGCGTCGTCGTGGCTGAAGGAATCCACCTTCTGCCGCACCCCGTTCTCGTAGACGGTGAAGTCGGTGGCGGGCAGGGTGTCGACGGAGCGCCCCTTCTTGTCGGTGACGTTGGCCTGCACCAGGACCTCGCCGACGTTGGCCCGGAAGGTAAAGTCCGGTGCCGGCGTGGTTTGCCGGGCGGGCTTCTGTTGGGCGGCAGCCGCGAGCGCCGCCAACCCCAAGCAGCCAAAAAGTCGAAAAAGGCGCCGCATGCGGTGGTGTTCATTTATTTTAGCTCGCAGCGGGGCGCGGATGGCTTAATGCCATGGTGGGAGCATTCTGCGACAATAGCGGTAGCGCGCCCTTAGCTCAGCTGGATAGAGCATCTGGCTTCGAACCAGAGGGTCGGGAGTTCGAATCTCTCAGGGCGCACCAAGCTAGCAGGCGGGGACGGCCAGCATGTGCCGCGGCCACAACGACGCGGGCGATACGGAGTGCCGGCGGTAGCCATGACGGGCGAGCGCCGCGTCGAGGTGCCGCTGCTCTTCCGGTCCGTGAACCTCGCAGAGCCACGTGGGACGCCGTTCCGCCAGCAGGCGCTCGGCGCCGGCCATCACCGCGCCGCCCCAGCCCTCGACATCCATCAGGACGAACGTCGGGGCCGCCTGCCCGGCTCGGTAAACCAGGTCGTCCAAACGCGCCACCTCCACCTGGACCGTGTCGCCACCGGGGCCCGCGCCGGCTTGCAGCCGGCTCATGGTTCCGGCCCGCGACATCGGCATCCGACCCGGCTCGGCGCCCGCCGCCAGGTTGAGCGCGGTGATCGGCGCCGCGTGGCTCGCGTTTCGGTTGAGGGCGACGTTTTCGATCAGGCGGGCGTAGTTCTCCGGCGAGGGTTCGAGGGCAACCACCCGGCCGCGCGGGCCGACCATGGCCGCAAGGGCCAGCGCCCAGTATCCGGCGTGCGCTCCCACCTCATAGACGGTCGCGCCGGGCAGAGCGTAACGCTGGAGGAGTTCCAGGTTGTCGTTCTCGTAATGCCGGCCGAGCAGGAAGTACTTTTCGGCCGTCTCCACACGCATGTGCAGGCCGCGTAAAGGGCCGGCGGCAAAGGCGACCTCCACCCGGTGCGCGGCGTGCGCCGGCTTCACCAGGGCCGGACCGAACGCCCTGGGCACCGCGCGCGGGCCGGGGCCGGCGGCGCGGCGCAGCAGGCGCTGCAAGGGGAGCGACCAGGGGCGCGCTTCAAACATCAAGCGCTGCCGCCATCCCGCCGGTAATTGAAAATACAGTTGATAGAGCGCGGTTTGCCGCCGGCTCAGGGCGCTGACCGGAACATGCATCGCGCCGTGGTCCAGCCGCCGCCAACGAATCCCCTCGCGCACCGGCGGCGGGGGTACGGGGATGACACTTCTGTTGGTCGCCACGACCGTAGGATGCGGCCGCACGCCAACGCGGTTTGCTGCAAGCGGCTAGTTGCTGGCGCCGCCCACCGGGTTCTGGCCCGGGTACTTGGGCGCGGAGACGTAGCCGACGATCGTGTTCTTGTCCATCTGGTAGACCACCAGCTCCTCGAGCGCGTGGTTGCTGCCCACCAGGAACTGCACCGGCTCGTTCAGGGTCTTGTCTTTTTTCTCCACCTTGGCGTCGTCGGCGTAGACATCGAGGGTGTACTTCTCGTGCTTGAAGTCCACCTTCTTCAGTTGAAGTTGGATGGGCCCAACCTTGACGGGCTGCTTGGTCTTGGTCAGCTTGAACTCGAAGTAGCTGCGCTGTCCCGACTTCTCCAGCGTGTCCAGCTCGCCGCGGGTGGTGGCGATCAGGCCGCTCTGCACCCCGAGATCGCCCACCGCGCTCTTGAGCTGCGCCTGGGTGGCGGCGAGGTCGGCCTGGGTCTTGGCGATGTCCTGCTTGTTGCTGGTGACATCCCCCTTGACGCCGGTGATCTGGCCGTTGATGGCCCCGAGTTGCGTGCCGGTATCCTGCTTGACCGCGGCCAGCTCGCTCGCCGCCTGCTGCTGTTGCTGGGCGAGCGTCTGCGCCTGGCGCCGGGTGGCGTCGAGCTGCGCCTGGGTCTGCGAAACCGTGTGTTGCACGGCGTTGGCGGTGGAACTCAGCCGCGCCAGCTCATCGGCGCTCATGTGCAGCCGGTTGCGCAGCGCTTCCAGGTCGGCGCTCTGCGTCTGCGTCGTGCTCTGCAGCGCCGCCACCTGGGCGGCCAGTTTCTGGTTGGTCTGGTTGACCCAGACGAAACCGCCGATGGCTACCGCGGCAATGGCCAGGGCCAGGACAATACCCACACCCCGGCTCAAACCGGGAGGCGTGGCGGGAGGGGGAGAAGTGTCCTCTTCAAACATATATTGAGGGTACCAGAATTTGGGTTAGCGCCCGGCGCCCCGGCCTCCCCGAGCCCCACGGCCGCCACGGCCGCCGCGGCCGGCGCCGGGAGTGGGCGCGCCCGCGTCCAGGTTCTTGTAATTCATGGCGGCGTTGAAGAGCAACGCAAACTCGCCCGAGGTCTCATTCCGCCAGACCGGGTTGCCGGCGAACAGCACGATGTGCCCTTGGCCATGACGCGCATCTACCACCAACGGCTGGCCGGCAATGGCGTCCCCGCCCGCCAGCAAGCCGCTGAGCAGCAGATCGCGCGGGTTGGAGACGAAGCGCACGATGGTGCGCGGAGGCGGCCCCGCGGGCCCGCCCCGGCCGGGTCCGGCTGGATTCTGGTTCGCGCCATTCTCGGCGTCGTCGCCGTGGTCGGCGCCCATGGATTGCTTCAACAGGTCGGCGTCGGAGGGCCGGGACTGGATCACGTCGGGGACACTCAGCCCGCCGATGCCGCTGGCCCGGGTGGGACCGGCGTTGGCGCCCCCGCGGCCGCCGCGGCCGCCACCACCACCGAAGCCGCCCCGGCCGCCGCCGCCGGCGGCGATTTGCAATCCGGTGGAATAGTAGACGTCGAGGTCGGGACCGTAACCGTAAGCGATGGGGCTGTTGGCGTCGCTGATCTGGGCGCGCAACACGTCCCCACGGGCGTTGAGCGAGGCCGGGGGCGTGCGCGTGGTCACCCCATCGGCCATGCCGGTGTCGGTGGCCACCGCCATGCTCGGCCCGACCGTCACCAGCAGGCCGCCCGCGGCGACGAATTTCTCCAGGTGATCCAGACCGTCGAGACCCAACCCGCCCCGCATGTCGTCGGTGCTGTCCAGCCCGGGAACGACCAGGTCGGGCATGTCGGGCGTGTTTTTCCACGGAATCGCCTTGCCCCGCATGGGCAGACCATTCAGCATCGCGGCCAGCGAGCCGCCCAGCGGCGGCAGGATGATGACGTCGTATTTGTCGCGCAGGTCGGGCGTCACCCGCAGATAGGTGTCGGCGATATAGCTGTAGGGGATCTTGAGCTGGTCCATGGAGACGCGGTACCAGCCGTCCTGCTGCGTGCTCTGCCAGTTGTGCACCACCGCGATGCGGGGCGCGAGCAGGTCGTGCATCGCCACCTGCGGCGCCGCGCCGATGGCATCGACTGCCACGCCGGCGGCCTTGGCGGCTTTGTTGATCGCATCCGCGTTGCCGTTGGCGATGATGATGCTCCCGGCGTTGAAGTGCTTGCCGCCGGATTCGAAAGCTTTCTCCGCCACCCGCATCGGGGTCGAAGCCAGCGCGTAACGGAAGGCCGCCAGGTTGGGGTCGGCGTTGGCGTTGACGGCGAAGGTGCTCCCCGATCCCTTGACGCCGCCGGGGGCTTCCACCGTGCCCGCCACCTTGGTCATCGCCACCTTGAGGACGGCGGGGTCGTCGACTTTATAGGTTTCGACGTTGCTCATCGCTCCCATGGTCCAGCCGGTGTCGTCGTACGGCGGCGGATCGGACGGGTTGTAGTATTCCTGTCCCAGCAGCATGTCGGCTTCGCGGCTGTAGGGCTGATCCATGCGCACGATATAACTGCCGGCCGGGAAGCTGTGATCCTCGGCCTGGGCCACGCCCGGCTCCGCGCCGGTGGCGTGGAAGGCGGCGGTGGCGCGGTCGATCTCCACCCCCTGCAATTGCAGGATGTCGAGCAGGCGGGCCTGTAATCCCTGGCGCACGTCATTGGCCGGGAACACCCACGCCGCCGGGCCCTCGGTCGTGGCCTTATCCACCGAGTGCTTGCTCTTGAGGTAGAAATCGTGCAGGAACTCGGTGGCGTTGGTCGCCATGTTGCTCATCCCGTAGAGGATGGCGCTCTCCTGCATGTCGGTGTTGTCGCGCGCCGACCAGTTCACCCGGGGGAGCGGCGGTTGCGGACGGTACCACTCACGGCTGGTGTCGGTGGCGGGCGTGGTGATCACGCGGGTATCCGCGCCGCCGTTGCCCTGGGTCTCATAAAAACGGCCGACCGCGTTGTGGCCGATGGCCACGTACAGCATGTAGTTCGGTCCCCAACCATCGAAAAAGCCGTGGGTCCACACCCCGATCACGCCCTGCTGGTTGAGGTGATCGATCTCGTAGTACGCCATCCGCTGCCACTCGTTGATCTCGAGCGGATCCAGCCAGGGGTTGTAGGGCCCGGTCCCGGTCTGGATGTAGAGGTAGGGCACCGACTCGTGCAGGTCATGCAGCACGGTGGGGTGCCACTGCAGGAAGGCGTTCATCATGTTCTTCGACAAGTCCAGCGAGAGCGTCAGCCCGTCGCGGTTGTTGTCGTGATCCACATAATGACCCCACCAGACCAAGCCGGGGGTGGCAGCGTCGGGGTGGAGCTTGTGGTTCATGTACAGCTCCACCTCGCGGTCGTGGCCGTCCACCTCGGTGGCGGGCGTGATGAGCACGATCTCGTGCTCGCGGATGTTGCGGATAAAGGGAGTGTCCTCCACCGCCAAACGGTAGGCCAACTCCATCAGCATCTCGGGAGAGCCGGTCTCGGGGGAGTGGATGGAACCCGCGGCCCAGTACATGGGCTTACCCTCGCGGATGAGGGCGTCGGCGGCGCTCTCGCTCAACCCGCGGGGGTCGGCGAGCTTGGCGGTGATGTCGCGGTAATGGTCGAGGTTGGCGATGGTGGCCTCGTCGCTGACCGCCACCAGAATGGTCTCGCGGCCCTCCTCGCTCTTGCCGATGTCGAACACCTTGACGCGCTTGGTCTGCGACTCCAAATGCCGCATGTAGGCGTCGATCTTGTCCATTTTGTCGAGCACGTTGGGGGCGCCCACAATATGGCCCAGGAACTTGTCGGGCGCGTCCACGCACGAGCTGAACGGCAGATGGTCGGTCAGGGTGGTGTCAAATTCGGGAAGGGTGGTGTCCTTCTTGATCTGCGCGGTGTACTCGGCGTCGTCGTGGGTGGTGCACTGCTGGCTCGCGGCCGGCCGCGGCAGCCATAGGAGCAAACATAGTCCCGCAAGACATGACGAAAGTGAGCGCAGGCGCATTCCGGTATTTCCCCCGCACGGTTATACCAGAATCGGCGGCTCGGTACTAGCGGAAACTCCACGGGCCGCGCATTGCGCCCGTGGTTGCGGGCTTTGTACAGAAGTGTACAATTTGGCGCCGCTTTGGTGCGCGCCGCCGATGCGCCGCCTGCCCTTCGCACCGACTTTGCCCGCAGTGCAAACGGCGCGACCCCCGCGAGCCGGGATTCGGGTCGAGCAGACGGCGCTGGGCGCCTAGCTTTACAGCTTGCGCGCGATGCTCTTGGCCTGGGTGAAGAGCAGCAGGTAGTCAGGGCCGCCGGCCTTGCTGTCGGTACCCGACATGTTGAAGCCGCCGAAGGGGTGCGCGCCCACCATCGCGCCGGTGCACTTGCGGTTGAAGTACAGGTTGCCGACGTGGAACTCGCTCGCCGCCTGCTCCAGCTTCTTGGGGTCGCGGGTGTACACCGCACCGGTGAGACCGTACTCGGTGTTGTTGGCGATGGCCAGCCCGTCGTCGAAGCTCTTGCACTTGATCACCGCCAACACCGGAGCAAAGATCTCCTCCTGCGCCAGGCGCGCGGTGGGAGCGATGTCGGCGAAGATGGTGGGCTGCACGAAGTAGCCGGCGGCGTCGCCGCGGGCTCCGCCGTGAACCAGGCGTCCCTCGCTCTTGCCGATCTCGATGTACTTGAGCGTGTTCTTGAGCGAGCGCTCGTTGATGACCGGGCCCATGTAGTTCGCGGCATCGGCGGGGTCGCCCACCCCGATTTTCTGGGTGCGGGCCACCAGCGCCTCGACGAACTTATCGTAGATTTTTTCGTGCACGATGGCGCGCGAGCAGGCCGAGCACTTCTGTCCCGAGTAGCCGAAAGCGGAGACCGCCACGCCCTCGACGGCGGCGGCGAAGTCGGCGTCCTCGTCCACCAGGATGGAATCCTTGCCGCCCATCTCCAGCACGGTGCGCTTGATCCACTTCTGCCCAGGCTGGGTGTCGGCGGCCTTGCGGTTGATGTCGAGGCCGACCGCCTTTGAGCCGGTAAAGGCGATGAAACGGATGCGCGGATCCACCACCAGCGCCTCGCCCACGGTGCTGCCGCCGCCGGTGACGAAGTTCACCACACCCTTGGGCAGGCCCGCCTCTTCCAACACCTCCATCATCTTGGCGGCGATGGTGGGCGAATCGCTCGAGGGCTTGAGCACGACGGTATTGCCGGCCACAATGGCGGCCGCGGTCATGCCGGCGGTGATCGCCAAGGGGAAGTTCCAGGGCGGAATGACGGCCCCCACCCCCAGCGGGATGTAGACCATCTCATCCCTCTCGCCCGGCAGTTGGAAGACGGGCTGGGGACCGGAGATCTTCAACTGCTGGCGCGAGTAGTACTCCAGGAAATCGATCGTCTCGCAGACGTCGGCGTCGGCCTCGGCGAAGGTTTTGCCCACCTCGAGCGTCAACCACGCCGAAAAATACGGCTTGCGTTGGCGGATGATGTCGGCCGCGCGCAACAGGATCTCGACCCGCTTGGCGGGCGCGCTCAGGCGCCAGCACTCGAAGGCGAGGGCGGCGGCGGTGATGGCTTCGCGTGCGGCGTCGGCGGTATTTTCCTGGTGCACACCCACAACCTCGCTGGCGCGCGAAGGGTTCTTCGACTCGAACTTTTTCTGGCCGCGGGTCAACTTGTCGCCGATGCGGTTGTCGTATTCCTTGCCCAATTCCTGGCGCGCCTCGGCCAGCCCGGCGGCCCAGCGGGCGCGGTTCTCCGCCACCGAGAAATCGGTGAGGGCTTCGTTGCGGAATTCAGGAAGATGGGCGAGATCGGCAGTTGCAGTGGCCATGGATTCAGTATAAATGAGGAGCCCGTGCTGGCCGAAAACCACCGGCGCTGGTGCAAATGCATCACCACGCCGACCCATGCCGGCGCGCAACTCTCATAAGAATCAAGGGTTTAACCCATCGCACAGTTTGGCCTCTGGCCTGCATTTCCCGATGCCGTAGCCGGAAGCAACGTTGGGAGGAACCCGTATGAGCAAGCAACTCGGTTGCGGCGCACTGATCTCCGCCCTGGCCTTAACGCTGGCCGCCGCGGCACCCGCCCGAGCCCAGGAGCCCGGCGTCGCCCGCATCAGCATCATGCAGGGCGAGGTGTCGACGCAGCGCGGCGCCAACGGCGAGTGGGTGGCCGCGGCGCTCAACGCGCCCCTGGTGAACGGCGACAGCCTCGCCACCGCCGCCGGCGCGCGTTCCGAGACCGAACTCGACTTCGCCGATACTCTGCGCTTGAGCGAGAACTCGCAGGCGACGATCGCCACCCTGACCCCATCGCAGATCCAGGTGCAAGTTGGCCAAGGCTTGGTGGATTTCGTCCAGGTCCCCGGCGCCGAAGCGGCCGCCGAGGTGGACACGCCCAACCTGGCGGTCCATCCCCAGGGCGCGGGGGTGTACCGGATTCAGGTCAACTCCGACCAGGAATCGGTCGTGACGGTGCGCTCGGGTGAAGCCGAGGTCAACACCCCGCAGGGCTCCGCCACCCTGCACGCCGGCCAAACGATTACGGTCGAGGGCAGCGACGACCCGCAGTACCTGATCGCCGCCGCCGCCCCGCGCGACGACTGGGACCACTGGAACGAGAGCCGCGATCACGCCATCGCGGTGGCCCAGAGCTGGTCGCACGCCAACCGCTACTACACGGGCGTCGAGGATCTCGACGCCTACGGCCACTGGGTCTACGTCCCGGGCTACGGCGAGGTCTGGGCTCCTGACCAAGGGGCGGGCTGGTCTCCTTATAGTGCCGGCCGCTGGGTCTACGAACCCTACTGGAGTTGGACGTGGGTTTCGACCGAGGCCTGGGGCTGGGCGCCCTACCACTATGGGCGCTGGTTCTTCTATGGCACGAGCTGGGTCTGGTGGCCCGGTCCGGTCGTCGAGACCCCGAGATTCCGCCCTGTTTGGGCGCCGGCCTATGTCTCGTTCATCGGTCTGCGGGTAGGCGCGGTCAGCGTCGGGGTTGGCTTCGGCTCGATCGGCTGGGTCCCGATCGGTCCGGCGGACCCCTACCGGCCCTGGTGGGGTGGCGGGGTGGCCGCGCGCGTCCGCATCACCGAGATCAACCGGGTAAATGCCGATACCAATGTCCGGATCGTTGCGCCGCTGGCTCCGGTGGGCATCCGCGGGCGGGTCGTCTACTCCAACCTGGACCGCATCACCACAGACCCGCACATGGCCCGCGCTGTGGTCACGGTTCCCGCCGAGCGCTTTGGCCAGGGAGTGGTCGTCCGCCAGACGGTCACGGTGAACGAAATTCGCCAGGGCCAGGTCATGGCCGGGCGTCTGCCGGTTGCTCCTACCCCAGCCAGCCGCTTGGTGAGTGGCCGCCGGGTTGACGCCGCCTCGCTCCCCCGAGCTGCGGTGCGTCCCCCGGCTCATTACTACGGCTCGCGTCCGGCTCCGGCCGGGGGGGCTCCCCGCCCCGCGGATCGGTCCCAAGCATTCGACCGTCAGCCGGCGCCACGGCCCCAGACCCTACCGGCGCCCGCAGCCCGGCCTGAGTCGAATGGTGTGTCCCGGCCCGGGTTCCAGCGGTTTGGGGCGGCTTCTTCTGCCGGGACAGTGCCCAAGACTGACTCGCGGCGCGGCCTGGAGACTTCCGCGCCTCATTCGCCGGTAGCTCCTGGCGGCACCGCTCCCCGCGGGGCCACCGCACAACAACACACCAACGACCCGAACTGGCACCAGTTTGGTCCCGAAAATAAACCGGAGGCGGCCCGGGCGCCCAAAGGAGCGGACTCGAAGGAATCCAAAGAGAAGGCCAAGCCCGTAGTGCACGACGGCGGTCGCGGCTAACCCGCCGCACCGCCGGAGAAGTTTTTACCACTTTCGGGTAAAAACTAAGCAGCTGCACGCAGGGCCTGCTGGTAGTATTCACCCACCCGGATCACCAGGAACCGCTCCTGATAGCAGAAGTGGTTGAGGTCGCGGCAAAATTGTTCCGCTCGATCCTGGCTGTCGAACTGGTAGCCAACGGCAACGTCATAGCGGGTCTGGGGAACCAGCTGACGGCTACTGGGGGAGATGGCAATCTCGAACATGCCCTGGCATCGAGCAGGTGTGGTGCCAAAATCAGGGGTGTACAGAATCCACCCGACACGATGAAGCGCTACTCCGGACTGACTCCGGAATTCCCGATCGGGGTATATGCGAGCCGCGTGGCGAAGCCGCGGGCCATGCGTGTGAAAATCAAGCTCCGAACTGCATCTCCGCCTGCCGGCGCATATAGCGGTGTGCGCGGAAAAGGTGGCTCTTCACCGTGCCTTCGGCTACGCCCAGGCGCTGGGCCGCCTCGCGGGTGCTGAGTCCCTCAATGGCCCGCAATGTGACCGCTCCCCGCCAGGCGGCGGGGAGCCCTTCCATGAGCCACTGGAGCATGCCCACGCGCTCCTGTTGATCGCGTAGGTCCTCGGGGCCGGGCTGGGGATCCACCAGGGTTGGGTTCTCGTGGTTCTCGGACTGGTCCTCGATACCCACGGTGGGATGGGCGAGGTGGCGGCGCATCCGATCGGTGGCGGCATTGACGACGATCCGGGTGAGCCAGGAGGAGAGCTGGGCCCGCCCATCGAACTGGTCGAGATGGCGGTAAGCGTTCAGGAAGCCCTCCTGCACCGCGTCCTCGGCATCCTCGCGGCTGCGGCTGCGGCGCAGCGCCACCCGCATTAATGCGGGCCGCTGATGCTCCATTAACTGAACCAGCTCCTCAATTTTGGCTTCCATGCCCGTAGAACGGGGAGCCGAGGCTGGCTTGCATAGAATTTGCGGCTATTCAGGCTACAGTCGGGCTGGGGTCGGAGGGCTGGCTGGCAGGGGTTGGAGCCGAGCGGTGGCGGCGGGGCATGCGGCCCTGGAAAAGGGACAACAGGCCGGTGGTCCAGTATCCCACTACAAACAGCAGGAGGAAGGGGATGGTGAGATAGTTCTCCATCTGGAAGGCGTAGACCGTCACGGCCGCAAACACCGTCCCCAATGCCAACTCGATCAAGGGCGACCAGCCGATCTTGCGCCGGTATTTTTTCTTTTGCGCCAGGCTGGCCCTGCCGTCGGCCTTGGACTCAATGCGGAACTTGGGGGTGCGCTTGAACGAGGTCTTGATCCCGAGCAGGGCTTCGAGCACGGCGCGGGTATTGGTGACCGTCAGCCCGATGCCGATGGCCATCACCATGGGCATGTACAACAGCGTCTTGTACCAAGCGCGGGGAAACAGCTCCCGCTGCGAGGCGACATAGAACGACGAGATCGAACAAGTCGAGGCGATGAACAGGGGCAGGTCGATGTACAGCATCTGGAACCAGCCCTGGTAGAAGCGCACGATCATGGCGGGCAGCAGCAGGGTGCACAGCACGATCATGAGCGGGTAGGAGATGTTGGCGGTGAGGTGGCACCAGGCCTCGACTTTGTGGTGCAGGTCCACATCCTTGCGCCGGAACAACCGGGGCAAAATCTTCTTCGACACCTGGATAAGGCCCTTGGCCCAGCGCGCCTGCTGCACCTTGAAGGCGTTCATGTCCACAGGGAGCTCGGAGGGGCACTCCACCTGGGGCAGGTAAATGAACTTCCAACCGGCGAGCTGGGACCGGTAGCTGAGGTCGGTGTCCTCGGTCAGGGTGTCGTGTTCCCAGCCGCCGGCCTCCTCGATGGCCTTGCGGCGCCACATCCCGGCGGTGCCGTTGAAATTGAAAAACAGATCGGCACGATGCCGGCCGCCGTGCTCCATGACGAAATGGCCGTCGAGCAGGATGGCCTCGACCTGCGTCAACCAGGAGTAGTCGCGATTGATGTAGCCCCAGCGGGTTTGCACCATGCCCAGCTTGGGATCGGTGAAGTAATGGATGGTGCGCAGCAGGAAGTCGTGCGGGGGCACGAAGTCGGCGTCGAAGATGGCGATGAACTCGCCCGTGGCGGCGTGCATGCCCTCCTCCAGGGCGCCCGCTTTGAATCCCTGGCGGTTGGTGCGGTGTAAATAGACGATGGGGTGTCCCTGGGCGGCGAGGCGGTCGACCGCGGCGCGGCCGACCGCGCAGGTCTCATCGGTGGAGTCGTCCAGGAGCTGGATCTCGAGGCGGTCGCGCGGGTACTCGAGCTTGCAAATGGACTCGACCAGGCGCTCGACCACGTACTGCTCGTTGTAAATGGGCAACTGCACCGTGACCCGGGGCAGTTGCTCGAACTGCCGGCGCGGTTCCAGGGTGCGGCGGTGGCGGTGGCGGTAATACAGGAAGACCAGGGCGTAGCGATGGAAGCCGTAGAACGCCAGGATGGCCAGCACCGTGAAGTAGGGGATCAACAGCGCCATGTCGAACCCGTTGGCCTGGTAGAGCGGCAAGTTGGCCGGGCCCAGCGTGAAGGTGCGGTTCAGCAACTGGGTGCGCACATAATGCAGCAGCGGATTCTCGGCGGGCGCCATCGCCAGCCCCATGGCGAAGAGGGGGTGCATGGAGAGATGAGATGAATGGGCTATAGTAACGATGGGAGAAACGCCATCCGTCACCGTCTGCCCGCGCTGATTGCCCTTGCCGCCTTGCTGGAGCTGTGCTTTCTGGCTCTGCTGCGGGCCCCGGGCGCGTCCTCCGACTCCTTTCCCGCGTGGATGATTGCGGCAGGTCTATTTTACCTGATCGCCATAACCCTGCTGCCGCGCCGCCCCGCCCCGGCCGCGGCGGCGGAGGACGCGGCGGCGGCGGATGGGCCGCGGCGGGAGCTGCGTTTCATCCTCTTGGCCGCGGTGGTGTTCCGCCTGACTCTGCTGCCGCTCTCACCCCGGCTCTCCCATGAGATGCTGCGTTACCACTGGGACGGCAAGATTCAGCACGCCGGTTTTAACCCGTACCAGTACCCGCCCTCCAGCGCGCTCTTTACCCCGATCCGGAGCGCCGCCGACGCGCTCGCCCCGGCGCCGGACCTGCCCGCGTTCCATCCGCCGCTGGCCGAGCTGCTGTTTCACTGGAACTTCGACTTGGGCGGGATCCGGCGGCAGAAGGTGTTGTACACCATCCTGGATCTACTGCTGCTGGGGCTGCTGGTGCGGGTGCTGCGGGCGCGGGGGCGGCCGCCGGCCTGGGTGGCGGTGTACGCCTGGTCGCCGCTGGCGGTGGTTGAAATCGCCGGCCAAGGGCACATGGAGTCGGCGGCTATCCTGTTGCTGCTGCTGGCGCTGCACTGGACGGGGCGGCGGGTGCGGCTCTCGGGCGCGGCGGCCGCCGCGGCGGTTTTGACGCAGTGGTTTGCCTGGGTTCTCGCCCCGGTGGTGCTGGCCGGCTCGGGCCGGCGCTGGTGGCGCGCCCTGGGCTGGGGCGTGGGGCTGGGCGTCGTGATCACGCTGCCCTACCTCTGGATGAACAAACACTTCGCGCCGGGAGTCATCCTGGCCAACGCGCTCCAGCACGCCCGGGAGGCCGGCCAGTTCAACGCCAGCGTGTTCGCCGTGGCCGCTTCCTGGTTCGGCCCGCACGCCGCCCTGGCGCTGGCGGTCGCCGTGGTCGGCGCGGTGATCGCGACCTGCGCCCTGCGGCGCCTCGACCCGCTGCGTTCGGGATTCTTTGTCCTCGGAGCGCTGCTGCTGGTCATGCCGGCGGTCGAGCCCTGGTATGTGCTCTGGCTGCTGCCGCTGCTCGCGATCTGGCCGGAGGCGCCGTGGCTGTACTTTGCCGCGGCGGTGCCGCTGGCCTACGCGCTGCCGGCGCATCCGTGGCTGCTGTATGCGGAGTACCTGCCGCTCTTCGGGCTCCTGATCTACCAGGGGGTGCGGCCATTCCGCCGCTCCAACTGATCCTGGCTTCGGCCTCCCCCCGGCGGCGGGAGCTATTGGAGGCGGCGGGCTGGGAGGTCGCGGTGCGGCCCGCGGATGTGGACGAGACCCGCCTTCCGGGCGAAGCCCCCGGGGCTTATGTCGCGCGCCTGGCCCGGGCCAAGGCAGCCGCCCTGGGCGCCGCGGGCGGCGCCATCGTCCTCGGCGCCGACACGGTGGTTGTCTGCGACGCGGCGGTGTTGGGCAAACCAACTTCCGATGCCGAGGCCGCCGCCATGCTCGCGCGGCTGGCGGGGCGGATGCACCAGGTGCTGACTGGCGTCTGCCTGCGGCGCGGCGCCCGCGCCTTGGTGCGGGTCGAAACCACCCAGGTATGCTTCGCTCCGCTGACTCCCGGCGAGATCGCCGCCTATGTCGCCAGCGGGGAGCCGCGCGATAAAGCCGGCGCCTATGCCATTCAAGGTCGCGCCGCGAGATACATTCCCCGCATCGAAGGGTCATACAGTAACGTCGTGGGTTTGCCGCTCGCGGCGGTGTGGGAGATGTGGACCGAACTCACGGAGGGTGGTCATTAGCCGTGTGGAAGCGCACTTTGCTCATGTTCCTGTCCTTCGCGCCGCTGGCGTGGGCCGCGCCGCATTGGGTCGAACTCCGCAGTCCTCATTTCGTGGTGCTCTGCGACGGGGGCGATAGCGCCGCCCGTCACGTGGCCGGGCAACTGGAGAGCATGCGCGAGGTCTTCCATGAATCGTTTCCGGGACTGGCGCTGGAGGAGACCACGCCGATCCAGGTGGTGGTGGTCAATGACCACAAGGAGTTTGTGCAACTCGAGCCCGCCGGCTACCTGGGCCGCGGCAAGTTGGACCTGGCCGGCTACTTCGAGCGCTCCCCGGAGGCCTCGTTTATCCTGCTCCGTCTCGACGCCCAGGACAGCGAGAACCCCTACCGCGTCATTTATCACGAGTACACCCACTCGCTCACCATGAAGAGCGACGACGTGATGCCGGTGTGGCTGCATGAAGGCTTGGCCGAGTTCTACGAAACCACGAAAATCTCGGGTGACGACGTGTCGCTGGGAGTGCCCGACCCCTACCAGATCAATCTGCTGCGCGGCCAGCCGATGATGCCGCTGGCTACGCTGTTCGCGGTGGATCACACCTCGCCCTATTACCACGAGGAGGACAAGGCTTCGATCTTCTACGCCGAATCCTGGGCGCTGACCCATTACCTCATGATGTCGGACCGGGGCAAGCCGCAGCCGCGGCTGGCGGTCTACTTGAGCCGGCTCCAAGCCAAGGAGGACCCGGTGCGGGCCGCCCAAGAAGCCTTTGGCGACCTGAACCAGCTGCAGAAAGACCTGTTGCAGTACATCCGCCGGCAGTCGTTCAGCTACATCAACGTCAAGCTGCGCATCGCGGTGCGGGAGAAGACGTATCCCATCGCCGCGGTGACCGCCGGGCAGGCGGACGTGGTCCGGGCCAACCTCCTGGCCCATGTGCAGCGCCTGGACGACGCCGAGAAAATCCTGCAGCCCATCCTGCAAGCGGGCCCGCCCAGCGCCGCCGCCGCCGAGGCCATGGGCTATATCAGCTACCGCCGGGACGACACCGCCGCCGCCCTGCACTGGTATGGCCAGGCGGTGGCGCTCGATTCGACCAACTTCCTGGCGCAGTACTTCTACGCCGCGATGCAGATGGGCGATCACGACCCCTCCTCGCTCGACGCCGCCACCGTCGCCAAGCTGCAAGCCAGCCTGCGGACCGCCATCAAGCTCAACCCCGGCTTCGCCCCCGCCTACGACCGGCTGGCGATTCTGGACTCGGCGCGTCCCGAGGACGCCGCCGAAGCCGACCGGCTGGAGTTGCAGGCCATCCAATTGGAACCCGCCAACTTCACCTACCGCCTCAACCGGGCCTACCTGCTGTTGCGCGCCCAGCGCCCCGACGACGCCATCGCGGCGATCGCGGCCGCCCGCCCGCTGGCCACCTCGCCCGACGAGGTCGCCGCCTGCGACCGGGATCTGCAGTCCGCCAACTCGATGAAGGAGTACGCCGCCGCCAAGGCCGCCTACGAGCAAGCCAAGGCGGCGACGCTGGCCGTCCCGGCCGCAGCCGCCCAGGACGCCGCTCCGCCTCCGGCCGCCCCTGAGACCTCGGATGTTCCTCCCGGCAGCAGCACGCTGCCCGGGCCGCCGCTACGGATTCACCGGGTCGCCACCGCCTCCCAGCCGCCCGACATCGCTGGAGTGCGGCAAACGATCGAGGGAACCATCGGCACCGTGGCATGCGGCCTCACCCACGATAAAGGCCAGGCTGCCAACCAGGTCCGTTTCACGCTGCGGATGCAGATCCAGACCGGTTCCCGGATCGTGACCCTGCAGAGCGACGACTACCTGAAGGTGCCGTTCAAGGCGACCAACTTCACCCCGACCAAGACACTCAATCCGTGCGCCGACCTGATCGGCATGGCGGCGCGGGTGACCGCCGCCGGCGACCAGATCCTGACCGTCGAGTTGGCGCGGCAAAAATAAATCCCGGCTCACTCGCAGCGCAGGGCCACCAGGGGGTCCACCCGGGTGGCGCGGCGGGCGGGGACCAGGCAGGCGGCCAGCGCCACCGCCAGCAGCAGCGCGCCCACCGCCGCCAGCGTCAGCGGGTCGGTCGAGGTGAGGCCGTAGAGCATGCTCTGGAGGTAGCGGGTCAAGCCCCAGGCGCCGAGCAAGCCGAGCCCCAGACCCGCCGCCGCCAGGGCCGCGCCCAGGCCCACCATCATGCGCAGCAGGTGGCCGCGCTCGGCGCCGAGCGCCATGCGGATGCCGATCTCGCGCGTGCGCCGCGTCACCTCCTGCGATAACAATCCGTACAGCCCGACGCAGGCGAGCAGCAGCGCCAAGCCCGCGAAGCAGCTGGAGAGCGTCGCCAGCATGCGCTCCCGGAACAACGTCCGGTCCACGTTGGTGGTCTGCGTGGTGGGCTCGACCAGCGGGAGATTCGGATCCATCTGGCGCAGCACGCCGCGTACCGCGGTCAGCTCCGCCATCGGGTCGTCCGCGGTGCGCACCTCGAAGTTGGCGAACCCCTCGGTCGAGGGCACGTAGGTGGTGGGCTTTACCTTGGTACGGAGGCTCTCGTACAACGCATTGCCGACCACTCCCACGACCACAAATCCGCCGCTGCTGCCGTTGTTGCCCACACCGAAGACGCGCCCCACCGGATCGCCGGCGCCGAGGTAGCTCTGCACAAAGGCCTGGTTGACGATGATCGCCCGCGGCGGGCCGGGCGGCCCCTTCTTGGCGTCGTCCGGCGGAGGGTTATCCGGCGGCGGCACAAAGTCGCCGGGGACGAAGTCGCGTCCCAGCAGCAGCGGCATGTGCATCGTGGCGAAAAAATTCAGGCCGACGGAGAGCACGTCCGCGTCCTGTTCCTTGCCGTTGGGGGTGATCTTGTAGCCCGTGCTGGAGAGATCGTTGCTGAGCAGGGGCGAGTCGGAGAAGCTCACCCCGCGCACCCCGGGCAGCGCGGCGATGCGGTCTTGCAACTGCTGGTAAAGCCGATCCGGGGCCGCTCCCTTGTAACCGATCAGTTCGGGCTCGATCACGAACATCAGCAGGTTCGAGGTATTGAAGCCGGGATTGATGGCCCGCAAGTTGGCCAGAGTACGGACCAGCAGTCCGGCGCCGGCCAGCACCACCACGCACAGGCCGATCTGCACCACCACCAAGCCGTTGCCCAAGTGCAGCCAGCGCGAGCGGTGCGCGCCCGACGCCGCCGAGTTGCCCATACCGTCCTTGAGCGAACGCGACAAATCGCCGCGGGCGCCGCGCAACCCGGGCGCGAGGCCGAATAGGACGCCGGTAACCACCGTGGCGGCGAGCGTGAACAGGATGACGCGGGCGTCGAGCTGGACATGGATGCCCAGCGGACGGTAGGAGGCCCCCGACATCGCCGCCAGCAACCAGTGGGCGCCGGCATAGGCCAATGCCAAGCCGGCCAGCCCCCCGAGCGCCGCCAGCACCAGACTCTCGGTCAACAGTTGGCGCACGATGCGGGCCGCGCCCGCGCCCAGCGCCCGCCGCACCGCCAGTTCCCGCTGCCGCGCGCTGGCACGGCCAAGCAGCAAGCCGGCGATGTTGGCGCAGGCGATCAGCAGAATCGCTCCCACCGTCCACATCAGCACCGCCAACGGCTGGGTATAGCTGCCGCGGGCGCCGCGGAGCGAGGTTTGGGCCGCCTCCAGCGCCACCCGTGGGCCGTCCTCGGGCTTGGCCAGCGGTTTGGCGCCGGTCAGTACGCTGTTACGGAACAAGCCGTTGACCTCGGCCTGGGCCTGGCCCAGCGGCACGCCGGGACGCACGCGGGCAAAGAGCGTCAGCCAGATCGAATCCGGATCGAGCCGGCGCGGACGCCAGTTGGGATCGAGCCGCGGCCGCGTCGCCAGCGGCAGCCAGCCGTCGTAGCCGCGTCCCGGGGTGAGGCTGGTGAACGAGGGCGCGGCCACACCCACGATCGTTACCGGCACATTGTTGAGCGCCACCGCCTCGCCCACCACCGCCGGCGAGCCTCCGAAAGCGTCCTGCCAGTAGTTGTAGCTCAGCACCATCGCCACCGGCGCGCCCGGCTGGTCGTCGGAAGGAGCCAGCAAACGCCCCAGCGCCGGGGCCACGCCCAGCACCGAAAAATAATTGCCCGCCACCATCTGGGCATCGGCAATGCTGGCCTGACCATGACCGCTCAGGTTGTAATCCCCGCCGCCGGCCGCGGCGGTCAGCTCGGACAAACTGTGCGTCTGCCGCCGCAACTCGTCATAAAACGGCACGGAGAACGAGCAGCTGGTGACGAAGGCGGGGGAATAGACTTGGTTGCAGTCGCCGTAGCTGGAGGAAGAGTGAAACGGCGACTTGCGCGCGCTCCACTGCAGCACCATCAGGTGCATGGGATCGCGCACCGGCAGCGACTGCAGCAGCAGCGCGTCCATCAGGCTGAAGATGGCGGTGTTGGCCCCGATCGCCAGCGCCAGGGTCAGGATGATCACCGCGCTCAGGCCGCGCTGGCGCCGCAGCGCGCGCCCGGCGAAACGCAGATCCTGCAGGGTTGTCTCCAGCCAAGCGGGCATCGCGGACACCTCCCATCCATAGACGTAGAGCGGCCGCGGCGGTGAGCCGCGCACAAAAAATACCCAAACTTTCCGGCCGCGCAGGAGTATATACGATCCATGGAACCTTGGCTGCAGGCCCTGCGGGCGCTCCGCCGCCGCCCCGCATACTCCCTTACGACCATCCTGGTTCTGGCGCTCGGCATCGGCGCCGCCGCCACCCTGTTTTCCGTGGTGGATACGGTCCTGCTGCGGCCGCTGCCCTATCCCCACGCCGACAGGCTGGTGCTGGTGCTCGAGGCCAACCCCGCCAAGCACGCCAACGCCAGTCTGGTGGCGCCGGGGCGCCTCGAGGACTGGAACCGGATGAGCGAGGCATTTGTGCCGCGGGGAATTACCGGCGAGTACGGCGAAAACGATACAGACACCAGCGGCGCGCAGCCGGAGCGCTTGTCCGGGTTGCGCGTCGCCCCCGGCTTCTTTCAAGTCATGGAAACGGCCCCCGTTCTCGGGCGCACCTTCACTCCAGACGAGGAACGGTCCGTTCCCGGTCCTTCCCCGGTGGTGATCAGCTACGCCTTTTGGACGCGCCGCTTCGCCCGCTCCCCCGCCGCGCTGGGCCGCCAACTCGTTCTTGCCGGGACGCCTTACACCGTCGTCGGGGTGATGCCGCAAAGCTTCGGCTCGGCGCTCGACGTTTGGCTCCCGGCCCGCACCCCCGATTTCCTGCTGCGCCAAAGGGACGCCCGCTTCTTCACCGGCATCGGCCGCCTCCGGCCCGGAGTAACCATCGCACAGGCGCAGGCTGACCTCGCCCGCGTCCAGGCGCAGCTGGGACGCCGGTATCCCTCCACCGATGCCGGCTGGTCGGCGCAGGTGACCGATCTGAAAGACTACACGGTGGGCAAATCGAGCGCCACAATTTGGACCGTCTTTGCCGCGGTCCTGGTGCTGCTGCTGCTCGCCATCGCCAACATCGCGGGCCTCACCCTGGCCGAGTTGCAGAACCGGGAGCGCGAGCTGGCGGTGCGCAGCGCCATCGGCGCCTCCCGCGCCCAAGTGGTGGCCACGGTACTGCGCGAAACGGTATGGCTGGCCACGCTGGGCGCACTCGCCGGCGGCGGCCTTGCCTGGATGGGAGTCAAGACCATCGCCGGCCTGGCGCCGGGCACTATTCCCCGCATGGGCGAGTTGCAGTTCGATCCCCGCGGCTGGCTGTTCGCGGTGGCGATCAGCGCGCTGGCGGCGCTGGGTTTCGGCCTCGGCCCGGCGCTCGCCGCCACACGACCCGGGCTCGCCGCCCACCTCGCCAGCCTCAACGCCGGCGCGCCCGGAGGCCGCCGCCGCCTCCAACGCGGCTTGGTCGTCGGCCAGTTGGCCTTAACCGTGCTCCTGCTGGCCAGCGCCGGCCTGCTGCTGCGCAGCTACTACAACCTGGAGCACGTGGGCGCGGGCTTCGACGCAGAACACGTATTCACCTTCCACGTTGGCGCTGCCTGGAACGAGGACCGTGCGCAGGTCGGCGCCTTGCAGACGAGTCTGCTCGACAAGCTGCGCGCCCTGCCCGGGGTCGAGGCGGCGGGCTTCACCAACTTCCTGCCCGCCAGCAACGCCACCTTGCAGTACCAGATCCGGCTGCAAGGCACGGCCGGAGGCCACGCCGGCACTTACTCTGTGGGCGAGCGCTCGATCACCGCCGGCTATCTGGAGAGCCTCAAGGTACCGCTTGTCGCCGGTGCCGCCTGCCCCGCGCTGCCCCCCAACAGCGACAAGAGCCAAAAGGCGCTGGTCAACCAGAGTTTTGTGGACACCTTCCTGCACGGCCAACACGTGGTCGGGCGCAGCTTCAGCTTTGCCCAGGACGCCTCCGGCAGCGAGGGCGAGATCGTCGGCGTGGTGGGCGACGTGCGCGAGAACAGCCTCGCCGTGCCCCCGGCTCCGTTTCTTTATTCGTGCCTGCACGCGGGCAACTGGCCCGATCCGGAGTACGTCGTCCGCACCGCCGGCGACCCCGGCGCCACCATGGCCGCGCTGCGCGGCGTGGTCGCTTCGGTCGCGCCCGGCCGCGCCGTCTTCGGCCTGAACCGTCTGGGCACGGTGGTGAACGCCAGCCTGGAGCAGCCCCGCCTGGACGCGCGCTTCCTCTCGCTCTTTGCGGGCTTCGCCCTGTTGTTGGCGGCGGTCGGCCTCTATAGTTTGATCAGCCTGCTGGTGGCCGCGCGGCGACGCGAGATGGGCGTGCGGCTGGCGCTGGGGGCGCGGCCGGCGCAGGTCGCCGCCCTGGTGCTGGCCTCGACCGGGCGGCTACTCGCCGCCGGCGCGCTCGCCGGGCTGCTTCTGACCTGGGCCGCGGACCGGCTGCTCCAGTCGGTGCTCTTTGGCGTTCAGCCGCTCGATGCCGCCACGCTCGCGGCGGCGTTAGCGGCGCTTACGCTGGCCGCCGCGTTCGCCACCTGGCTGCCCTCGCGCCGCGCCGCGGCCACCGATCCGCTGACTGCAATGAGAACGGATTAGGTCTACAGGCCCGGTATCTCCGGTGGAGTATACTTCTGGCGTTGGGAGGTGATCGCGATGTCCGAGCTCCCCACCCCGCTCTGCGATCGGCACGATCGCAATATGATCCGCGAAGCCGACGGCGGCCTGATCTGCCCGGTGCAAAATTGCGGCCGCCGGCATAGCCCCGTTGAGGGATACACAACCGCGGGCGAACCCGGTTCCGCCAACCGGCATCCCTGCCCCGCCTGCGGCACCCAGATGCAAATCACCCGCTTCACCGCGCACGGGCCGGATTGGCGCTGCGCCCGGTGCGCGGCGTAAACCGCACGCATGCGCTCCGCCGCGCGTCAACTTCTTCGCCGGCCCGGTTTCACGCTGCTCGCGGTAGCGGTGCTGGGACTCGGCATCGGCGTCTCCACCGCCATGTTCTCGGTGCTCGAGGTGGAGTTCTTGCGTCCGCTGCCCTACGCCTACCCCGAACAGCTCGTCACCGTGGCCGAACCGCGCGGCGCCGCCGAAGTTTTCTGGGGCGTTTCGCACCGCGACGCGCTCGACTGGCGCGCGGCCCATTCGGTGACGCAGGTGGCCTTCACCCAGCCCGGCATGGTGACACTGCAAACCCCCACCGACACCAGTTCGGTCGAACAGGAATCCTCCAGCGCCAACTTGTTCGCCACGCTGGGCGTGCCGCCGCGGCTGGGCCGCGCCTTCGATGCGCGGGATGAGAGCGCCCATCGCCATCTCACCGTGCTCTCCGACGCGCTGTGGCGCAGCGTATTTCATGCCGACCCGGCGGTCGTCGGCAAGGCGGTCAAGCTCGACGACGACACCGTCACCGTGGTCGGCGTGATGCCGCCTGAATTTCGTTACCCTTACGATCACTCCGCCGCGCTCTGGACGTTGTACCAACCTCCGGCCAAGGACGACCGCGGCGACACCAACTTGAGCGTGATCGCCCGCCTCGCACCGGGAACCGGAACGGCGGGCGCGCGGGCCGAGCTGAGCGGCATCCAAGCCGGAATCGCCCACAACAATGCGGCGCTGCACCTTTCCGACCGGGTGGTGGTGCGCGGCTACAAGGACAGCCTGATCGGACAGCGGCGGGGCACGCTCTGGAGCCTGGCGCTGGCGGTGGGCTTGGTCTGGCTGATCGCCTGCGCCAGCGTCGCCGGCTTGCTGCTCAGCCGCTTCGCCGCGCGGCGGCGGGAGCTTGCGGTGCGCGCGGCGCTGGGCGCCAGCCGCATCCGGATGACGCGAGATCTGCTCGCCGAAGCGCTGCTGCTGGGCGCGGCGGCCGCACTGGCGGGAGGCGGCTTTGCCGCCTTGATCCTGAGCCTTCTCCGGCCCTTCCTTGCCAATCACTTCGAAGACGCGATGGCGATCCGTCTCAACCCCGCGGTGCTCGCCGCGCTGATCGCGGCCTCGCTGCTCTCGGTGGTTCTGATCGGCCTGCTGCCCGCCGCCAGTGCCGCGCGCGTTCCCGCCAGCCAGGGGTTGGCCGACCGTTCTTCGGCCGGCAGCCGGAGCCAGACCCGGCTGCGTGACGCCCTGGTCGTCGCCGAGATCGCGCTGGCGCTGGTGCTGCTCGCCGGCGCGGGCCTGCTGCTGCGCACGCTCTACGCCCTGCGCCACGTCCCGCTCGGCTTCTCCGCCACCAACGTCGTCACCACCCGCTTGAACCTTCCGCACGGGCGCTTTGCCCAGCGCAGTATTGACCAGGCATTCGAGACGCCGCTACTGGAGCGCCTCCAGGCCCTGCCGGGAGTTTCCGCCGCGGCCATCTCCTCCGTCCTGCCGCTGTCGCGCGGGGTGACGGTGAAGGGCATGTTCGGTATCGAGGGACGCCCCAACCTCACCCCCGACCAGCAGCCCCAAGGCGATCTGCGTTTCACCAGCCCCGCATACCCCCGCGTGTTCGGCATCACGCTCGAGCGCGGAC
>DATNAC010000159.1:0-8197 GCA_035573035.1 Terriglobales bacterium | reverse complement strand
GTGGTAGAATCGCCCTTAGATTCCTATGCGGTTTGTCCTTTCCTCCCCCGGCGCGGACTTTGGCCCCGGCGCTTGCGTTGGCTACCCTGCTCTCGATGGGTAGTTCCGGATGCTTTCTGCAACACCACGCCAACACCAACCCGCTCGCCAACCTGAAGTCCAACCAGCCGGATAAGGCGCTGTTCGACGCGGCGATGGGGGACCTGGACAAGGGCAAGTACACCGTCGCCCGCCTGAATCTCGAGACCCTGCTCAACACCTATCCCGACAGCGAGTACCTGGCGCGCGCCAAGATGGGGATCGCCGACTCCTGGTACCGCGAGGGCGGCATCGAGGGCATGGCCCAAGCCGAGGCGCAATATAAGGACTTCATCACCTTTTTCCCGGCGATGAAGGAGGCGTCGGAAGCGCAGCTCAAGGTCGCAACCATCCACTACCGGCAGTTGCAGAAGCCCGACCGCGACCCCACCGAGGCCAATCGGGCGCAGCAGGAGTTGCGTACCTTCCTGACCAACTACCCCGACAGCCCGCTGCGCAGCCAGGCGCTGCAGATGCTGCGCGACACCCAGGAGATCCTGGCCGAGCGCGAGTACCGGATCGGGGAGTTCTACATGGAGCGGGCCCACGAGGGCGAGTACGCCGACTACCGCGCGGCCCAGAGCCGGCTGGAGGATGTATCTGTAAAGTACCCGCTGTACAGCCAGGGCGATGTGGTCATGGATGAGCTTGCGACATCCTACTTGACGACGTCCAAGCTCTATCAGGGCGCCTCGACGCTGGAGACGATCCAGCAAACCAAGAACCTGTACCTCGCCAATGCCGACACCGACAGGCAGAAGGCGATCCAGGATTTCGACCAAGTCATTGAGCGCTACCCGCTCAGCCCGCTGGCGAAAGACGCCTCCCGGCAGTTGGCTGGGCTGAAGGCGCCCGTACCCAAGCCGAGCGAGGACGCGATCGCGTTCAATCGCCAGGAGATTGCCGGGCGCACCCAGGTGGTCCACAAGCGGAGCCTGTGGGCCGACCTCGACCCGCTGGCGCTGGTGAGCGCGAAGCCGGCAACCGAGTTGGCCCGCGCCGACAAGGTGGGTTCCCCGGCGCTGATGGAAGCGGAGCTTCCGCCCGACCCGCCGCCACCGGGATTGGACGCGCTGCTGCGGGATACCTTGAAGGCCACCGGTGCCATCCCGGCCACGACCACCGCCACCCTGATCCCGCCCGGGAGTACCGCACCGGTCCCGGCCACGGGCGGCGGCTCGCCGAACGCTGTAACCGCGACCCAGGCACCCAAGGCGCTGGCATTCCAAGACGTGCCGGACAAGCCCCGTGGCGCGGATACCCCGGAGTCGGCCACGCCGCAGTCCCTGACCGGCAGCAACGATACCGATCCCAATGCCCGCCGGACGTCGGTGGCCGACAACCCCAATTACCTGCTCACGCCCAATGAGGTGGATCTCCAGAACCGCGAGCAGATCCTGGCGGCCGAGGTGCACCGCGACGTGCCGGCGCCGCTGGCGGAGCTGAAGAAGAACGCGGCCAATCAGGCCAAGACGCGGGACGCGGCGATTGCCAAGCTGAAGAAAGAGGGCAAGCTGCCGGCAACGCAGCCCGCCACGCCCACCGCCGGCAACGATCCCGCCGCGCCCAAGCAGGAGACCCCCGCCGCCCCCAAGAAGGGGTTCTTCAGCCGCATTTGGCCCTTGTAAGCGGCGATGAGCGAATATCGCATCGGGACGGGCTGGGATTCGCATGTCTTCGTCGCCGGCCGGCCGCTCTGGCTGGGCGGCCAAAGATTGGAACATCCCAGCGGCTTGGCCGGGCATAGCGACGGCGACGTGCTGCTGCATGCCATCTGCGACGCGCTGCTGGGCGCCATCGCCGCGGGCGACATCGGCAGCCACTTCTCCTCGTCCGACCCGCGCTGGCGCGACGCCGCGAGCAGCCAGTTCGTGCGCCACGCTCTCGGGCTGACGCAGCAGGCGGGTTGGAGCATCGTCAACCTCGACGCCAACCTGATCCTCGACCATCCCCGGCTGGAACCGATCCGGGCGCAACTGCGCGGCAGCGTGGCGGCGCTGCTCGACATCGCCGAGGAGCGCGTCTCGCTGAAGGCAAAGACACCGGAGGGGTTGGCGACGGCGGATGCGGCGATTGCGCAGGTGACCATCCTCTTGCAGCGGATTGCGATCCCGTCAGTGATAGACTGACTGGTTTCGGAGACCCTTCGTGAACCTTGGCAAACTGATCAACGCCGTGGACCTACATGCCTGCGGCGAACCTGGACGCGTCATCACCGGCGGCGTTCTCGACGTGCCCGGCGAGACCATGTACGCCAAGATGACGCACTTGCGCGATCACGCCGACGACCTGCGGCTGCGCATGCTGCGCGAGCCGCGCGGTTACCCGGCCGCCAACTGCAACCTGATTCTGCCGCCCACGACGCCGGGGGCGCACGCCGGGTTCGTGATCATGGAGCAGGTGGAGTACCCGCCCATGTCGGGGTCGAACACCATCTGCGTCGCCACCGCGCTGACTGAAACCGGCATGGTACCGACGGTCGAGGGGCTGAACATTCTGCGTCTGGATACTCCCGCCGGCTTAATCGAGGTTGAAGTGGAGATGCGCGCGGGCAAGGCGCTGAGCGTGCGCTTTATGAACGTCCCCGCCTTCGCCGTGCATCTGGACGTTCCGGTGGAGGTGCGCGAGCTGGGGACGGTGCGGGTGGACGTGGCTTGGGGAGGAATGTTTTACGTCATCGCCGATGCCGCGCAGTTCGGCCTGCGCGTCACCCCGGATGAGGGCCGCGACTTGGTGCGGGTAGGGGAAATGATCAAGGCGGCGACCCAGGAACAGTATCCTGCCGTTCATCCCGAAAACCCGGACATCACCGGCCCGACGATTGCCGAACTGTCGGCGCCGCCAACGCGGGCGGACGCTCACCGCAAAAACACGGTGATCGTCTCCACGGGGAAGTTGGACTGGGACCGGCCCGCCACTTGGACCGGCACGCTCGACCGATCGCCCTGCGGCACCGGCACCTGCGCCAAGATGGCAACGCTGTACGCGCGCGGCCAACTCGGGCTGGACCAGGACTTTGTACACGAGGGCATTCTGGGAACGACGTTTGTGGGGCGGCTGCACCGCACAGCGCAGGTGGGGCCGTACCCGGCGGTGGTGCCGTCGATCCGGGGGCAAGCCTGGATCACCGGGTTCGCGCAGTACGTCGTGGATGCCACCGACCCTTTCCCGCGCGGCTACACGCTCGGAGATCTGTGGGGTGGGACGGAGCTGGGATAAACAACTTTGATGGGCGCGGGCCCAGCGCGGAAGGCCGCGCGCCCGGCGCTTCCGGGCGCCTTCGGCTACTGCTCGCCCCGGCATGGGGACCCCGGAGCCCCATGCCGGGGCTGCGCTCGCGGGGGCCGCGCTTGCATTGCTTGCCGGGGGCGCGAAACCCGCAGCGCGAGTTTCGCCCCTGCGGAGCGCTTACGCCGTGACCGCGTCTTCCACCGTGACCTCGCGCAGGAAGCGGGTGGCGTCCTCGGGCGAGGTGGGGTTGATGTAGAAACCGGTGCCCCACTCGAAGCCGGCGATTTTGGTCAGACGGGGCATGAACTCGATGTGCCAGTGGTAGGACTCGAGGTGGGGGCCGCGCAACGGGGCGCTCTGGAGCACCAGATTGTAGGCCGGGCAGTCGAGCACCTGGTCGGTGCGGACCAGCAACGATTTGATGGCCTTGGCCAGGTTCTCGAAGTTGCGGGGCGAGGATTGCTCGAAGAAGGCTTCGTGTTGGCGCGGGACGATCCAGGTCTCGAACGGGAAACGGGGCGCATAGGGCGAGAGGGTGATGAAGTCCTCGTTCTCGGAAACGATGCGAACGTTCTGCTCCATCTCCTGGCGCAGAATGTCGCAGTAAATGCACCGTTCCTTGAACTCGTAGTACTGCTTGGCGCCATCCACCTGCTCCTTGATGGAGCGCGGCACGATGGGCAGGGCGATCAACTGCGAGTGGGTGTGCTCGAGCGAGGCGCCGGCGGGTTCGCCGTGGTTCTTGAAAACCAGGATGTAGCGGAAACGCGGGTCTTTTTTGAGATCGAGGATGCGGTCGCGGAAGGCCCAGAGGACGTCCTCGATATTCTTGGTGGGGAGCGTGGCCAGGGTCTGATCGTGCGCCGGGGTCTCGACGATCACCTCGTGGGCGCCGATGCCGTTCATCTTGTCGTAGACGCCATCGCCCTGGCGGGCCAAGTCGCCTTCGATCCCCAACGCCGGGAACTTGTTGGGCACCACGCGCACGGTCCACCCGGGCGTATTGGGGGCGCCCTCGGGGCGGTAGGCCAGGATCTCGGGGGGCGTCTTGCTCTCGTTGCCGTAACAGAAGGGACAGAAGCCCTGGCCGGAGGGCTTGACCGGCGCGCGGCCGTAATCGGTGGGGCGCTTGCCCCGATCGCTGGAGATGATGACCCAACGTCCGGTTATGGGGTCTTTACGCAATTCAGGCATCAGCAGTCCTCGTCAGTCGCGCCCGTCAAAAAAGGCATTGCGGTGAAGCACAACTCTTGGATGCGGGTTCGCCGGACCGTAGATCGCCACCACGTCAAATCGAACGGGACCGTGATGGGAACGGCGGCGCCGGTAAGCCCGGGCCATCCGAATCAGGTTCTTGCGCTTCTCGACATCCACCGCGCGCTCGCCGGGAAAGTCTCCTTCCACGGTGCGCGTTTTGACCTCAACAAATACCAAAGTCGGGGGCGTTCCCTCCCAAGCAATCAAGTCCACCTCGCCCTTCCGCCCCGGAAGGCGGAAGTTGCGAGCAACGATAGTATACCCATGGCGGCGCAAGGTCCAATAAGCAAGATCTTCCCCCTGCTGGCCGGTGGCGTGGATGGCGGCTAGTTCGGGCGCGCCGCGCAGAGCGTCGGCGACGCGGTCCACCCCGCGCAGCAGCCGGCGCCAGAGGTTGGGCGGCGGCGCCGGAAGCTGCTCGTGGGAGAGATGCAGCCGGGACATCGCGTTTTACAGACAGGCCTCCAGGATGTCGAGGGCCACGTCGGCGTGTTCGCGGGTGCAAATCAGCGGCGGCATGAGCCGGATCGAGTTCGGTCCGCAGCCTAGGATCAACAAACCGCGCTCGAAGGCGGCGTCCACAATGCGGTCGCGGGCGGCCGCATCGGCGGTGCGCCGGGCCTGATCGCCGACGATCTCGATCCCGATCATCAACCCCAGGCCCCGCACTTCGCCCACGTTAGGATGCTTGCCGGGCCAGCTTTGGAGGCGCTGCATGATATAGGCGCCGACCTCGGCCGAGTTCCGAACCAGGCTTCCCGTAAGCAGTTTCACGGTGGCCTCAGCGGCGGCCAAACACACCGGGTTGCCGCCGAAGGTGGAGGCGTGCGCACCCGGAGTCCAGTCCATGATGCTGGCGGGGGCGAAGCAGACGCCGAGCGGCATGCCGCTGGCGATCCCCTTGGCCGAGCAGACGATGTCCGGCGCCACCCCGTGATGCTCGATGGCCCACATCTTGCCGGTGCGGCCGGCGCCCGACTGCACCTCGTCGGCGATGAGCAAAATGCCCTCGCGGTCACAGATACGGCGCAGCTCGCGCACGAAGGCGCTGGGGGGGACAATGTAGCCGCCTTCGCCCTGCACCGGCTCGAGCACGATCGCCGCCACTTCGTTGGCGGGGGTGGTGGTGTGGAAGAGGCGATCGAGCTCTTCCAGGCTGGCGGCGGTGACCAGCTCGGCGGCCTTCGCGGGGCTGGGAGATGATCCGAGCGGCGGGCGGTAGGGGTTGGGATAGGTGATGTGGAAGAAGCCCGGCAGCAGGGGCGCGAAGCGCGCGCGCTGGGTCTGTTTGCTGCTGGTCATGGAAAGGGCGCCCAGCGTGCGCCCGTGGAAGCCGTTGTAGAAGCCGATGAAGTAGGGCCGGCGGGTGTGATAGCGGGCGAGCTTCAGGCCGGCCTCGATGGCCTCGGCGCCGGAGTTGCCGTAGAAGAACTTGTGCGGGCCGGGCATGGGGGCGGTGGCGGAGATCATCTCCGCCACCCGCACCATCTGCTCGTAGTAAAAATCGGTTCCGGACATGTGGATCAGTTCAGCCGCTTGGCGCTGGATGGCGGCCACCACCTCGGGATGGCAGTGTCCGGTGGAAACCACGGCAATACCGGCGGTGAAGTCGAGGAAGCGATTGCCGTCGGCGTCCTCGATGTACATGCCCTCGCCGCGCCGGGCCACCAGGGGATAGCCGCGGGTATAGGAGGGGGAGATGCGCGCCTGATCGGCGGCGACGATGCGGGCACTATTCGGACCGGGAAGCGCGGTGTGAATTTCCGGCTTCAGGGAAACGGCGGTGGGAGACATGGAACACTCCTCGATGCAGGCTGCGGACCCTCGGTTCGCCGGCGGGGCGCCGGCAGGCGGGGCAGGCCTGCATTTAGTCGGAGCCAAAAAGGCTGGGGCGCGAGGCGGCCGGGGCGGCCTTGGCGAGCGAACTCCGGCTTGTGACTACTTCCAGCGCCATCGGGCTCCGCCTCCCTTTATATCTTCCACCAGGACGCCGGCGGCGTCCAGTTGCTGGCGCAGGGCGTCGGCGCGGCCGAAGTCGCGGGCGCGGCGGGCCTCGGCGCGCTCGGCCATAAGGGCCTCGATCCGTGCGGCGGCGGGGCGCGCCGTTTCCGCCGGGGCCTCCGGGGCGAGCACCTGGAAGACCTGGTCGAAATGCGCCAAAGCGCGCAACAGGACGTCGGCTTCCGGCGCGCGTACACGGCCCTGGTCCAGGGCGGTATTGCCCTGGCGCACCAGCTCGAAGATGGCCGCAAGGGCTTGGGCGGTGTTGAGGTTGTCCTCGAGGGCCACGGTCATGCCCTGCGCGGCGGCGGCCGCGGCGGCGGTCAGTTCCGCGTTCGCGGCGCCGTCGGCGGGGCGGTTCTCGCACTCGCGCACGCGTTCGGCAAAGCTGCGCAGCCGGGCGAGCGCGGCCGCGGCCTGGTCGAGGCCCTCGAGGGTGAAGTTCAACTGCCGGCGGTACGGGACCGAGGCCAACAAATAGCGGATAGCGCTGGGAGCATAGCCCTTGGCGGTGAGGTCGCGCACGGTGAAGAAGTTGCCCAGACGTTTGGACATTTTCTCGCCGTTGACCAGCAGGAACTCCATGTGCACCCAGCAGCGGACGAAGGGCGCGCCGGTGAGCGGCTCGACCTGCGCAATCTCGTTTTCGTGGTGGGGGAAGATCAGGTCGGTGCCGCCGGCGTGGATGTCGAGCGTGGTCCCGAGCAGCTTCTCGGCCATCACCGAACACTCGATGTGCCAGCCGGGGCGGCCCTTGCCCCAGGGACTGTCCCAGAACGGCTCGCCCTCGCGCCAGGCTTTCCAGAGCACGAAGTCGCGGGCTTCTTCCTTTTCGTACTCGTCCACGTCCACGCGTGCGCCGGCTTGCAAGCCGCCGAGGTCCTTGCCGGAGAGGCGTCCGTACGCGGGGAAGCTGGCCAAGCGGAAGTAGACCGAACCTTCCCGTTCGTAGGCGTGGCCGGAGGCCACCAGGCGCTCGATCCAGGCCACCATGTCGGCGATGAAGTCGGTGGCGCGGACGATGTGGCGGGCAGGCTGGATGCGCAGACGCCGCATGTCGGCCAGGAAGGCGTCGGCGTAGACGTCGGCGTAGGCGCGCAGTTCTTGGCCGGCCTCGCGCGAGCGGGCGATCATTTTGTCGTCCACGTCGGTGATGTTCATCACCGAGTCCACATCGAGCCCCTGTTGCGCCAGAAAGCGTTGCAGGATGTCCACCCCGACGAAGGTGCGGAAGTTGCCGATATGGCCGTAGTCGTAGACGGTCAAACCGCAGGTGTATATGCGGATCTTGCCGGGGGTGAGCGGCACCAGCGGCTCCACGCGCCGGGTGAGGGTGTTATAGAGCTGAATGGGCATGCTCAGGGTAAATTATATGCGGGCTGGCTGACCCGCATTGATGCCTGGATCGGGACCCACAATCGGCTAGAATCCGGCATGCGCGTTTGCGTGGTCATCCCGGCGTATAACGAAGCCCGCAACTTGCCGGTGCTGCTGCCGCGGGTGTTTGCGCAGGCGGAGTTCCTGCCGGGGTGGGAGTTGAGCGTGCTCGTGGTCGATGACGATTCCACCGACGGCACGCGCGCGGTGCTGGCGGAGATGCAGACGCGTTACCCCGCCTTGTACGTGTTGC
>DATNAC010000158.1:0-7683 GCA_035573035.1 Terriglobales bacterium | reverse complement strand
GCAGATCGCTTTTGCCCTCTCCGGGCTGGAGGTGATCTGCTTCATGACCGAGGAGGTCAAAGATCCGCACCGCAACATGCCGCGCGGCATCTTCGGCGCGGCGCTGGCCATCGCCGCCATGTACATCCTGGGCACGGTGGGGACGCTGGCGATCCTGCATCCCGGCCAGGTGGATCTGCGCGCGGGCGCCATCCAGGCGTTGACCACCGCCGCCGGCCAGTTCGGGCTTGCCTGGATCGCCATTCTGGTCGCCCTGCTGCTCACGGTCGGCAACATCGGCGGCGTCGGCACTACGGTTGCGGGGGTAGCCCGGGTCCCTTTCGCCGCCGGCATCGACAAGTACATGCCTACCGCCTTCGGCAAGATTCATCCGACCTGGCGCACCCCGTGGGTGGCGATGCTGGTGCAGGGCGGCGCCGCGGCGCTGCTGCTGATCGTCAGCCAGATCGGGGGCGCGGACGCCACCAGCGCCTACCAGATCCTGGTGGACGCCACCAATATCCTGTACTTCATCTCGCTCCTCTACATGTTCCTGGCGGTCATCAAGCTGCGGCATCGCGCCGACCGGCGCGAAAGCCGCGGCCAGACGCTGATTCCCGGCGGCATGTGGGGGCTGTGGACCTGCGGTTTGCTGGGCCTGTCCATCACGCTGCTGGCAATCGTGTTCTCGCTCATTCCGCCGAGCGATCTCGAGGGTTCGCGCACCGTATTTGAAATCAAAGTTGTGGGCATTTGCGCGGTGCTGATCGTGAGCGGGCTGTTGCTGTACTGGCGGCGGGGCCGGCGCGGCGCGGTTCCGGCCGCCTGAGTGGGCAACCGCGAGTAAAATAGAGAGCGATGCCATTGTTGGCCGAATCCGCCTGCGATCTCGACAATTACCTGCGGTATCCGGATGAGGCGCTCGACGGGCGCATCGCCGAGTTGCGGCGGCAGTTGGGCAAGCGCGTCCTCCTGCTGGCCCACCACTATCAGCGGGAGGAAGTGGTGCGCTTCGCCGACTACCGCGGCGATTCGTTTCGCCTGGCCCAGCGCGGGCTGGAACACCCCGAGGCCGAGTTCATCGTCTTTTGCGGCGTGCACTTTATGGCCGAGAGCGCCGATATTCTGCGCGCGCCCGGCCAGCAGGTCATTCTGCCCGACCTCAACGCGGGCTGTTCGATGGCCGACATGGCCGAGTATCCGCAGGTACTTGAGGCCTGGGAACAGATCGAGGAGTGGGGTCTGGCGGAACGGTTCATGCCCATTACCTACATGAACTCAACCGCCGCCATCAAGGCCTTCTGCGGGGAAAAGGGCGGGTTGGTGTGCACTTCGTCCAACGCTCCCGGTGCCTTTCGTTGGGGCTTCGCCCAGCGTCCGCAGATTTTCTTCCTCCCCGATCAGCACTTGGGCCGCAATACCGGCGTGAAATTGGGCTTGGGGCTGAACGAGATGACAGTCTGGGATCCACGCCAGCGCCATGGCGGGCTGAGCCGCGAGGCACTGGCGCAAACGAAAGTGCTGCTGTGGAAGGGGCATTGCTCGGTGCACCAGCGCTTTAAGCCCGAGCACGTGGACAAGTGGCGCCGCCAGGAGCCCGGCATCCGCATTCTGGTGCACCCGGAGTGTTCGCACGAGGTGGTGGCCAACGCCGATTTGGTGGGTTCGACCGACTACATCATCCGCCAAATTGCCGCCGCGCCCGCGGGCACGCGCTGGGCGATCGGCACCGAACTGCACCTGGTGCACCGGCTGGCCAAGGAATTCCCCACCCAGTTGATCTCGCCGCTCGACAACGACGGCTGCCCGGTGTGTTCCACCATGTTCCGCATTTCGCCCCAGCACGTTGCCTGGACCTTGGATAATTTGGTCCAGGGTCAAGTGGTCAACCGCGTGGTGGTGAAGGAACAGGTGAAACACTGGGCCCGGGTCGCGCTCAACCGCATGCTGGCGGTGGGCGCGCCCGGCGCGGAGCCGCCCCGCGCCGAACCGGCCATGGCAGGCGCATGAGCGTCGAGCGCACCTTCACGCTGAGCGAAGCCCAGGGGCTGCTGCCGGTGCTGGCCGAGTTGCTGCGCACCGCCATGAAAGAGCACGAGCGGGTGGAGGAGATTGACCGCCAGTTCCAGACCCTGATCAGTCACATCCTGCTCTCCGGCGGCGTGCAGATCGATCCCATCCACACCAGCCGGATGAAAGGCGAGCGCGAGCGCTGCCACCAGCGGTTGGAGGACGCGGTACGGGAGATCACGGCCTCCGGAGTGCAACTCAAGGACCTGGAACTGGGGCTGCTCGATTTTCCCTGCCTGCTGCACGGCACCGTGGTTCTGCTCTGCTGGAAAATGGGCGAGACCGCCATCGAGCACTGGCACGGGCTGAGCGAGGGCTACGCCAACCGCAAACCGCTCGACCCCTCCATGTATCCCGACGACGCTTCGCGCCGGGTACACTGAGCCCGTTCCATGCGCGCCGTTCTCCAACGCGTCAGCCGCGCCCAGGTGAGCGTTGCCGGGAACGTAGTGGGTGCCATCCAAAGCGGCTACCTGGCCCTCATCGGAATCGAACGCGGCGATGGCGCCGCCGACGTGGCCTACCTGGCGCGCAAGATCGCCGGTCTACGCCTGTTCTCCGATGCCGAGGGCAAGATGAACCGCCCGCTGTCCCCCGCAAGCGACGCGGTACTGGCCATTTCGCAGTTCACCCTGATGGGCGATACCCGCCGCGGAATGCGTCCCAGCTTCGACACGGCCGCCCCTCCCGCCCAGGCCAAACCCTTGTTCGAGGCCGTGGTCGAAGCTCTCCGGCGCGAGGGCCTGCACGTGGAAACCGGCATCTTCCAGGCCGATATGCGGGTCGAGTCGATGAACGAGGGTCCGGTGACGGTTCTGCTCGAAAGCCGCATGGCCCCTCACCGCACTGTGGCGGAAATGCCACAACGTGTACCAGCTAAGTCACTGTAATAAAAAGGCTTACGCCTGCATAGTCCATGTGTCAGGATGGATGGGAGGACTATGCCCGCCGAGGCCACCATTGCACGTTGTGCCACCACAACCGGAATCGGGCTGCACTCCGGCGCCAGCGCCCGCCTGAAGTTGCTCTCCGCACCGGCCGGGAGCGGCATTCAGTTCCGCCGCGTGGACCTGGATGGTTTCGTGGTCGAGGCGCGCTCCGCCAACATCGCCAAGGTCAGCTACGCCACCAGCTTGATGAAAAAGGGCGTGTTCATCTCCACCACCGAACATCTGCTTTCGGCCTTGGTGGGCGCCGGCATTGACAACGTGGTGGCGGAGATCGACAACCTGGAGGTCCCCATCCTCGACGGCAGCGCTCTGCCCTTCATCGAGATGATCCGGGCAGCGCGGCCGCGCCGCCAGACCCGCCGCCGGCGGGTCATCAAGATCGTCGAGAAGTTGGAGCTGCGGGAAGGCGGCAAGTTCATCGGCGTCTACCCGTGCGACCGGTACCAGCTGCACTACCAGATTGATTTCCCTCACCCCGTGATCGGCCGGCAGCGCTTCTCGCTCGAGCTGACACCGGAGAACTACGAACGCGAGCTGGCGCCGGCGCGCACTTTCGGCTTTCTGGCCGATTTCGACGCGATGCGCCGCCAGGGGCTGATCCGCGGGGGCAGCCTGAACAGCGCGGTGGTGCTGGATGAGAAGGCCGTGGTCAACGGCGAACTGCGTTTCGGCGACGAGTTTGTCCGGCACAAAATGTTGGATCTGATCGGCGATCTGGCGCTGCTGGGGGCGCGGCTGGAGGCCGAAGTGGTCGCCGACCGGGCCGGCCACGCCCTGCACACCGCGCTGGTGCAGCGCCTGATCGCCGACCGCCGGCACTGGGAGATGGTCGAAGTCGAGGAACCTTCGCAGGCACCGGCGACCGCGGCCGCGGTTGGCGTTTATACTGATTGAGCGTTATTTGAGGAGACCCATGAGCGTGATTGCGGAACCCTCCCCGGCCGCCCCGGCCGGGCTGGATGCGAACGAGACCAATCCCTGGGCGGCGCAGGCGGCCCGCTTCCAAACCGCGGCTCGCAAGCTCAACCTGGACGAAGGCGTGGCCAAGGTGCTGGCCCATCCGGCGCGGGAGCTCACCGTGCACATTCCGGTGACCATGGACGACGGCCGCATCGAGGTTTTCACCGGCTACCGGGTGCAGCACAGCGAGGCGCGCGGGCCCGGCAAGGGCGGCATCCGCTACGACAGCAATGTATCGCTCGATGAGGTACGCGCGCTGGCGAGCTGGATGACCTGGAAGTGCGCGGTGGTCAATATTCCCTTTGGCGGCGCCAAAGGCGGCATCATCTGCGATCCCCACATCCTGTCCAAGAACGAGTTGGAGCGCCTCACCCGGCGCTATACCGCCGAGTTGGTGCCCTTCATCGGCCCGGAGCGCGACGTGCCCGCCCCCGACGTCAACACCAACGAGCAGATTATGGCTTGGATCATGGATACCTACTCCATGCACCACCGCAAGACGGTCAATGCCGTGGTCACCGGCAAGCCTCTTACCCTGGGCGGCTCCCAGGGCCGGCGCCAGGCCACCGGACGGGGGTGCAAGATCGTCTGCGACCGCGCCATCGAGCGGTTGAAGATGAACAAGAACCAGACCCGGGTCATCGTGCAGGGTTTCGGCAACGTCGGCAGCAACGCCGCCGAACTGCTGGCCGAGGATGGCTACACGGTGGTGGGCGTGGATGAGTACGACGGCGGCATCCACAACCCCAACGGGCTCGACATCAAGGCGCTGCTCCAGCATCGCGAGAAGAACCGCACCATCCAGGGCTTCCCCGGCTCCAAGCCGCTCAAGCCGCGCGAGCTGCTCACCGCCGCCTGCGACATTCTGGTCCCCGCCGCTACCGAGAACCAGATCACCAGCCAGAACGCCCACAAGATTCAGGCCAAGATCGTGTGCGAGGGCGCCAATGGCCCGACTACCGCCAAAGCCGACGACATCCTGCAAGAGAAGGGCGTGTTCGTGATCCCCGACATCCTGGCCAACGCCGGCGGCGTGACCGTGTCCTACTTCGAGTGGGTGCAGGATCGCCAAGGCTACTTCTGGAAAGAAGCCGAGGTCAACGCCCGGCTCCAGGACATCATGGATGAGAGCTTCCATGCGGTCATGGAGTACGCCGACAAGCACCAGGTGAACAACCGCATCGCCGCCTACATGCTGGCGATTGACCGGGTGGCGAGCGCCATTCAGTTGCGTGGCATCTACGCCTAAGCCCAAGCGGCCGCAGGCCAGGAAGCCGCGGCGGCCTGGGGCCGCCGCACCGCCGCCGCCGGTGCCGGTGGCTGGGGGACCGCCCTGGGCCGTGGTCAATGACCGCGGCGCCGAGCGGGTGCGCGGCGGTCATCTCTGGATATACGCCAGCGACATTCTCGGCTTCGAGCCCGCGCCGCCGCCGCCCGAGGCCACCGCCCCGGTGCGGGTGCGGGATCGCCGCGGCCGCGAGCTGGGCTTGGCGGACTGGAGCCCGCAATCGCAGATCCGCCTGCGGCTCCTGAGCCGCGGCGCCGGGGACACGGCCGATGGCGCGTGGCTGCGGCAGCGCCTCGAAGCCGCCCTTGCCTACCGCCGGCGCGTGGTGCGCGAGAGCGACGCCTACCGGTTGGTGTCGGCCGAAGCCGATGGCCTGCCGGGACTGATCGTGGACCGCTACGGCGCGGCGCTCAGTCTGCAAGCGCTGACCTGGGGCATGGCCGCGCGTCAGGATGCCATCGTCGCGCTGCTCGAGCGCTTGCTCACTCCCCAGGTGATCGTCGAGCGCAACGACGTCAAGGTGCGCGAGCGCGAAGGCCTCCCGTTGCGCAGCGGGATGCTGCGCGGCGAGAGCGCACGCGCCGAGGTCGCGATCCACGGCCTGCGCTTCGCGCTGGACCTGCTCGAAGGCCAGAAGACGGGAGCCTTTCTCGACCAGCGCGAGAACTGGCTGGCGGCGGCGCAATGGGCCCGGGCCTTTCAGGTCGAGTCGGCGCTGGATGTGTTCTGCTACCAGGGCGGCTTCGCCCTGCACCTGGCCCGGGCTTGCAAGCGGGTCGAGGCGGTGGACAGCTCGCGCCCGGCGCTTGAAGCGGCCGACGCCAACGCCGCCCGCAACGGCCTGGAGAATATCGACTGGGTCGAAGCCAACGCCTTCGACCTGCTCAAGCATTACGACCAGGGTGGCAACCAGTTCGATATGGTGGTGCTCGATCCGCCCGCCTTCGCAAAATCGCGCTCGGCGCTCGAGGCCGCCATTGGCGGCTACAAAGAGATCAATCTGCGCGCTCTCAAGATGCTCAAACCGGGTGGCTTGCTGATCTCCTGCTCCTGCTCCCACCATCTCGCGGAGTCCGAACTGCTCGGTCTGATGGCCGCCGCCGCCGCCGATGCCCGCCGTCCGCTGACCATTTTGGAAAGGCGCGGACAGGCGCTGGACCACCCCGTCTTGCTCGCCGTCCCCGAGTCCGCCTACTTGAAGTGCGTCGTGGCCGTCGCGCGCTGAACCGGGAGTATGCTGGGCTCAGAGGAGCGGCCTCCATGCCCCCCACCTCCGGCAACGGCAAGATCGGGTACCTGCAAATTCCCGCCACCGATATCGCCCGCTCGGCCGACTTCTACGCCAAGGTGTTCGGCTGGTCCATTCGTCAGCGCGGCGACGGCGCCACCGCCTTCGACGACGGCGTCGGCCAAGTCAGCGGCGTGTGGGAACTGCACCGCCTGCCCGCGGTCAACCCCGGCATCTTGGTCTACATCATGGTGGACGATGCCGCGGCCACGCTGCAGCGCATCACCGCGGAGGGCGGCGACATCGTGCAGCCCATTGGCGGCGATCCGGGCGAGGTTACCGCCCGGTTCCGCGATCCCGGCGGAAACGTCCTCGGCATCTACCAAGGGAAGTCCTGATCGCGGGGGCACGGCGAAACCGTGCCGGGGCCCGCGCACCAACTAGCTGATTAAAGCACTGAAAACAAAGGCGATAATTTTTTTTACGTCTACACTTGACAATACTACGCGCAGATTATATGCTCTGTGTTGTAGCATCTAATTCCGGGAGGAGATTGGACCGATGACAACGACGATGGTATTGCAAGGACGTGAGTGCAAGCTGGCCACGGTATGGACACCGCGGACCGATGTGGTCGAGACCGAGCAGGGTTTTCAACTTCAGTTGGACCTGCCGGGAATCAAACAAGGCGAGGTGGACATACAGGTGGAGAACGACACGGTGACCATCAAGGGCGAGCGCAAGCTGGGCTCGGCACTGGAAGCCTATCACCGCGTCGAGCGCCCCTACGGCAGTTTCAGCCGGGTGTTCCTGTTGCCGGAGGCGGTGAATCCGTCCGGGATTGAGGCCAAACTGGCCGACGGTGTCCTCAGCCTGACGCTGCCGCGGCGCGAGGAAGCCAAACCGCGGGCGATCAAGGTCGCCGTGAACTGAAGGGGATCCGGGGGTGAGGCGGCGGCGCGAGCCGCGGTTTCATCCCCGCTCCCGGGAAGGCGTGGGGGAGAGTCGGCGCGCAGGGCCGTAAAATTCCGAAGGGCGGCGCGGCCCCGCCGCGCCCACCATTGCGGGGCTGGCGCCATTCGAGGAGAACGATGGCCATACGATTCGACAAACTGACGGTCAAGGCGCAGGAAGCGATCGAGCGGGCGCGGGAGCTCGCGGTCGAGGGCGGCCAGCCCGCGATCGAGCCCGTGCATTTGCTGGAAGCT
>DATNAC010000157.1:0-4743 GCA_035573035.1 Terriglobales bacterium | reverse complement strand
AGACCCCGGCACCATGAGCCCGTTCCAGCATGGCGAGGTGTTCGTCACCGACGACGGGGCCGAAACCGACCTCGACCTGGGCCACTACGAGCGCTTCACCTCGATCGAGCTGAGCCGCGCCAACAACGTGACCGCGGGGCGGATCTACGAGACGGTGCTGACCAAGGAGAGGCGCGGCGACTACCTGGGCAAGACAGTCCAGGTTATTCCCCACGTCACCAACGAGATCAAGGACGCCATCCGGCGCGTGTCGCAGGGCGTGGACGTGGCCATCGTCGAGATCGGCGGCACCGTGGGCGATATCGAGTCGCTGCCGTTCCTGGAGGCCATCCGCCAGATGCGGCAGGAGGTCGGCCGCGAAAACGCGATCTTCATCCACCTCACCTTGGTGCCCTACATTGCGGCGGCGGGCGAGCTCAAGACCAAGCCGACGCAGCACAGCGTACGCGAGCTGCGCGAGATCGGCATCCAGGCCGACATCGTGCTCTGCCGCACCGACCGCTTCCTGCCGCCGGAGATGAAGGCCAAGATCGCGCTGTTCTGCAACGTGGCCGAGGATGCGGTCATCACCGCCAAGGACGCCGCCAGCATCTACGAGGTGCCGGTGCTGCTGGGCGAGCAGGGTCTCGACGCGCTGGCGCTGCGCTACCTGCATTTGCCCGCCCCGCCGAGCGACCTGAGCGGGTGGCGGGGGCTGATCGAGCGGGTGAAGAACCCCGAGGGCCGGGTGCGGATCGCCATCTGCGGCAAGTACGTCGAGTACGAGGATAGCTACAAGAGCCTGAAGGAGGCGCTGGTGCATGCCGCGCTGGCCCACCGGCTGGAACTGCAAGTGGACTGGGTGGAGAGCGAGAGTCTCGAGACCACGCCGGAGCGGGTGCGGGAGCGCCTGGCGGAGGCCGACGGCATCCTGGTGCCGGGCGGATTCGGCAAGCGCGGGATTCCCGGCATGTTGAACGCCATCCGCTACGCGCGCGAGTCGGGAACGCCGTTTTTCGGCATCTGCCTGGGCATGCAGTGCGCGGTGATCGAGTACGCCCGCAACGTGGTGGGTTTGGCCGACGCCAACAGCTCGGAATTCGACCCGGCGACGCCGCATCGCGTGATCTACAAACTGCGCGAGCTGCTGGGGGTGGAGGAGATGGGCGGGACCATGCGGCTGGGGGCCTGGAAGTGCCTGCTGACCCCGGGTTCGCGCGCCGCCGCCGCCTATGGCCAGCTCGAGATCAGCGAGCGCCACCCACCGCTACGAGTACAACCGCGACGAATACGCCGACGTGCTGGTCAAGAGCGGCTTGGCCATCACCGGATCCAGCCCCGACCAGACCTACGTGGAAGTCGTGGAGATACCCGGGCATCCCTGGTTCCTGGGCTGCCAGTTCCACCCCGAATTCAAATCGCGTTCGCTGGCGCCGCACCCCCTGTTCCAGGCGTTCGTGGGGGCGGCGCGGCAGGCGCGTCTGACCACATGTTCCTCATCGCCGGTCCCTGCGTAATCGAGTCCGAGGCGCACTGCCTCTTCATGGCCGAGGAGATCGCGCGGCGCGCGCGCGCCCGCGGCTTGCGGTACTTTTTCAAGGCATCCTACGACAAGGCCAACCGCTCCAGTCCCACGGGGTTCCGCGGTCCGGGGTTGGAGGAAGGGCTGCGGGTGCTGCGCCGCGTGAAGGCGCGGGTGGGCGTGCCGATTCTTACCGACGTGCACCAGGTCAGCGAAGTGGCGCCGGCGGCCGAAGTCGCCGACATCCTCCAGATTCCCGCCTTCCTGTGCCGTCAGACCGACCTGATCCAGGCCGCCGCCCGCACCGGCCGCACCGTCAACATCAAGAAAGGCCAGTTCATGGCTCCCTGGGATATGAAGGGCGCGGTGGCCAAAGCGCGCGCCGCCGGGGGTGGGGAAGTGATCCTCACCGAGCGCGGCTCCAGCTTCGGCTACAACAACCTGGTCGTGGACATGCGCTCGCTCGCCATGATGCGCGAACTGGGCGTGCCGGTCGTCTTTGACGTGACCCACAGCCTGCAACTTCCCGGCGCCAAGGGCGACGCCAGCGGCGGCATGCCGCAGTACATCGAGGTCCTGGCGCGGGCCGGGGTGGCCGCCGGGGTGGATGGCTTGTTTCTCGAGGTACACGACCGCCCGGAAGCCGCCCTCTCCGACGGCGCCAATGCGCTGCCGCTGGAACGGCTCGAGGGTCTGCTCGATCAGGTGCTGGCGATTGAGCGGGCTGTCGCCGATGTCGCGAGCACCTGAACGGAGCACGGCCTGGATTGTCTAATTAACCCGCGCGGGTGACGTTCTCCGCCTGAGGTCCCTTTTTGCCCTCGGTGATGTCGAATTCAACTTCGTCACCCTCCTGGAGCGATTTATAGCCCTCCTGGGTGATTGCCGAGTAGTGGACGAAAACGTCATCACCATCTTCGCGCCCGATGAACCCGTAGCCTTTGACGTTGTTAAACCACTTCACTTTGCCGCGTGTACGTGCCAATTTTCATATCCTCCCTCGGCGCAGCCCAGTTGAGTCAATTTTGAGTAGGTGCGGCTCCGCTGTCAAGAGGACTCTTGTAGACAACGCCGCCTTTCATCACGAAAGCGACGTGTTCGAGCAGGGAAATATCCTGCAAAGGATCGCCGGCGACGCCCACGATGTCGGCAAATTTGCCAACCTCGATACTCCCGAAACTCTTGTCGGAACGCAGCAATTCCGCTCCGTTGATGGTGCCGGCCTGGATGGCGGCGAGCGGCGACATTCCGAAGTGGACCATCCACGTGAACTCCTTGCCCTGGGTGCCATGGGGAAAGGGACCGACGTCGGAGCCCATGGCGAAGGGCACGCCGGCGGCGAGCTGCTTGCGGAATTGGGCGGCTTTGTAGTCCAGGCTGGCGTTGGGACCGCCGCGGCCGCCCCCCTCGGGGCTGTTGAAGTACTCAACAATGGTGAAGGTGGGAACGGCGAAAATATGCTTCTCCACCATCAACTTCATGGTTTCGGGGCTGAGTTGGGCGGCGTGATCGATCGAGGCCACCCCGGCCTGGGCGGCGTAAAGAGTTCCGGGCTCGCCGTTGTCGTGCACGCCGACAAAGGTACCTTCGCGGGCGGCTTCGTCGACCGCGGCCTTGAGCTCGGGTTCGGTGAACTGGTACTGGACGTGGAACTCGCCGTTGACCATGCGCTCGGAACCGCTCTCGTAGATCTTGACGAAGGTGGAGCCCTGGGAGATCTGGCGGCGGATGGTGGCGATCAACTCGTTGACGCCGGTGACCATGTCGGCGTTATCGGGAATCAGGATGGCGGGGTTGTAGCCGCGGGCGGACTCGTGGCCGCCGACGATGGAGATGGCGTTGCCCGAGATCCACATGCGCGGGCCGGGGATCTGGCCCGCGTTGATGGCTTGGCGGACCGCGGTGTCGGCCGAGCCGGCGCCCTCGGTGCCCATATCGCGCTCGGCGGTGAAGCCGGCCATGAGGTCGGCCTTGGCGGCCAGGGTGGCGAGAATGGTGCGTTCGGGGACGGACTCGTGCACGGTCTGGCCGCCCTCGTCCACGCGCTGGCCGGGGCGGGCGGCGGCGTGCAGGAACAGGTGCACATGCGCGTCAATCAAGCCGGGTAGCAGGGTGATGTTGCCCAAGTCGAGGGTTTTGGCGCCGGCGGGGGCGGAGAGATTCGAGCCCACGGCGCTGATGCGGCCGTTTTCGACCAGCACCATGCCGGGTTTGGTGCACTGGCCGGTCTTGACGTCGAGCACCGCGGCGGCGCGCAGGAGCACGGGCGGCGCGGGCGTCACCCCCCGGGGCGCGGCTTGAGCGGCGGCGCGGGGGGCGAGCGGGGCGAGCCAGGCCAGCGCCAACAGGGCCAGCCCGCGGGGAGTGATTCGGAAGGTGCGCATGCGCGCCATTATAGGTCGGCGGCCGGGGTTCGTGCGAATATGACTCCCATGACTCAGTTCTGCGACAAGTTCCGGCCGCTGGGACTCACGCTGTTGCGGCTCGCTTTGGGGATTATTTTCCTGTACCACGGCTGGGTCAAGCTCTCCGACCTGCCGCACTGGACGCAGAACTTCGTCCACATGGGCTTCCCGCCCTACTTTGCCTACATCGCCGGGGGGCTGGAAGCGGGCGGCGGGGCGCTGCTGATTTTGGGTCTGTTCAGCCGTATCGTCGGGCTGCTGCTGGCGGGCGAGTTGCTGATCGCCCTGGTCAAGGTGCACTTGCCGGGTGGCCCATTGTGGAAGGTGGGCGGCTACGAGCTGCCGATGCTGCTCTCGGCCGCCAGCTTCATGATCTTCTGTTACGGCGCCGGCCCGGTGGCGGTGGACGCGCTCATGGGCGGCGGCGGACGGGGAAGGCGCTAGTTAGACCGAATCGCTGCCGGCGCCGCGTTGTTGGCCCCCGGATCTCGCGCAGCCCGGCGGTGGACGGGAAGGTTTGGCAAGGCGCGGGTATCGCCTCGTCGTAAACCATGGCACGGGCAGGCCGGTGTGGGCGGGTCTTCAGGGCTGCGCCACCATCTGGTGGGGGGCGAGCACGCGCAGGTGGGGGCCGGCGACGCTGATCTTGATGCCGGTCATGCCGCTGGCGCCGGGTTGCGGGGTGAACGCCACGCGGTACTGGGAGCGCAGGCAGGCGCTGATCTGATCCAAGTAAGGCTGGAGTTGGCTGGGCGTGCCGGCGCCTTGGGAGTAGGCATCGCCGCCGGTGTCTTCCGCCAACTGGCTCAGGTTGGCGAAGCCGTTGCTCTGGACCAA
>DATNAC010000156.1:0-13028 GCA_035573035.1 Terriglobales bacterium | reverse complement strand
GCCAGCCGCCGCAGGTTGGCCGCGCTCTGCGGCGCGTCGATCATCGCGGCGAGCGCCGTCGCGTAGGGGGCCACGACCAGCTCATCGCCCAGGCCGCGCTTCAAACCGAGGCCGGGGACGCCGAAGGCCTTGTACTGGTAGGTTTGGAACCGGTCCACCACGTTGTAAGCCGACTCCGAGATGCCCCAGGGCACGCCGCGCGCGGCCCCGTAATCCCGCTGCCGTCGCACCGCCATGCGGCACGATTCGTCCAGCAGCGTCTCGGGGTAGCTGCGCATGATCAGCAGCGGCATCAGGTACTCGAACATGGTCGCGCTCCACGAGAGCAGCACCGAGGCGCCGTGCACGTTGGTCACCGGCCGGCCCAAATGAAACCAGTGCGTCTCGGGCACGTCGCGCTTGGCAATGGCGAGGAAGCTGGCCAGCCGCGCCTCAGAGGCCAGCAGATCGTAGTACGACGCGTCCGCTCGGCCCCCGCCCTCGGCGTCGGCCAGGCGGTAGCCGATCACGAACAAGTGCCGCCGCGCGTCGTACAGGACCGCGAAGTTCATCTCGTCGAAGAGCTTCTCGGCGCGCGCCGCCAGTCCCGGCGCCAGCGTTCGCAGCCCCGCGGCCAGCGTCACGAGCGCCCCCGCCAGGTTGCCGCTGTCCACCGTCGAAACGTAGCGTGGCGGGAGCGCCGCCAGCGTCATCGTGTCGTACCAGTTGAGCAGGTGTCCCTGGTAGCGCTCCAGCGACTCGAGCGTGGTCAGGGTCGCTTCCACCCGGGCGGCCAGCTCGGCGGTGCCGATGAAGGCCAGGTCGTGCGCGGCCAGCGCCGCCAACAGATACATGCCGATATTGGTCGGCGAGGTGCGGTGGGCTACCGTCAACGTGGGCACGAACTGCACGCTGTCCGGCGGCAGCGCGTGGTCCGTGTCGCCGGTGAATTCCTCGAAGTACCGCCAGGTCTTGCGCGCCAACTCCGTCAGCTCGCTGCGCTCGTCCGGAGTCAGCGAGGTGCGTACCGGGCGCACCGGCCGGCTCAGCGCGAAGGCGGCCGCCGGCGCCGCGAACCACAACGCCAACAGCGGCGCCGCGGCCTCCAGGGCGCCGGGACGCCCCGCCGCCAGCGTCAGGCTGGCGGCCGCGATCACCGGGCTGGCGGCCATGCCCCGCCAAAACTGCCGCCAGCGCGGCTGTCCGTCCCGCGCCGCGCTGACCGCGGCCGTCTCCCACACCAGCAGCCGGCGCCGCGTGATCCCCAGGCGCACCAGCGTCACCACGATGGCGTGCAGGCGTTCGTAGGCTTCCTGGGCCAGAAAGGTAATTTGCAGCGCGGCGCGGGCGGCCGCCGCTTGCAGGTCCTCCGCCGCATTGCGCAGAAACGTCGGCCACGACGTAGCCGCTCCGGGGCCGCGCAGCCACCCCAACATATCCGCGCCCACCGGGAAGGCCGGCGCCGCCAGTGCCGCCACCGTCCACAGCCAGGCAAGGCCCGGCAGCACCGTCCATCCCAGCAGCAGGAGCGCCAGCGTGCTGGGCGCCAGCAGGCTGCGCCGCAGGTTGTCCAGAATCTTCCAGCGCGCGATCAACGGCAGCCGGTTCCGCTCGAATCCCGATACGGAGGGAACCCAGGGCAGCAGCCACCGCAGAATCTGCCAGTCGCCCCGCACCCAGCGGTGCTGCCGCCGCGCATGCGCCAGAACGCTCGACGGGTAGTCGTCCACCACCTCCACGTCGGTGACCAGCGCGGTGCGCGCGTAGATGCCCTCGAACAGGTCGTGCGACAGCAGCGCGTTCTCCGGCACCCGCCCGTGCAGGGCGGCCGTGAACGCATCCACGTCGTAGATCCCCTTGCCGGTGTAAATGCCTTCGCCAAAAAGATCCTGATACACGTCCGAGACCGCGGTCGTGTACGGATCAACCCCGGTGTGCCCGGCGTAGGTGCGGGCAAAGAGCGATCCGGCGGCGCTGGTCATGTTCACGCTGACCCGCGGCTGCAGGATGGCGTATCCCTCCGTCACCCGCCCCAGCCGCGGGTCGAAACCGGGCCGGTTGAGCGGATGCGCCAGGATCCCGGCCAGTTGCCGCGCCGTGTCGCGCGGCAGCCGCGTGTCCGAGTCGAGCGTGAGGCAGTAGCGCACCGCCGCCAGCACCGGCAGCTGACCCACCTGCGCGGTAAAGCTGGTATCGGTCGCGCCGCGCAGCAAGCGGTTGAACTCCTCGATCTTGCCGCGCTTGCGCTCCCATCCCATCCACGCCCGTTCGCGCTCGTTCCACTGCCGCGCGCGATGGAACAGGAAGAAGAGGTCGCGGCGTTCGCTCTTCCAGCGTTCGTTCAGGGCCTCGATGCCCGCCCGCGCTTGCGCCAGCAGGTCCGCATCTTGCGGCAGCTCGCGCGCCGCGGCGTCGGTGAAGTCGGTCAACAGGGCAAAATGCACGCGCGGGTCCAGGTTCCCCAGCGCCAACACCTCGAGGTGGTCGAGCAGGTGCGCCACCCCCGCCGCGCTGGTCAGCAGCGTGGGGACGATCACCATGGTGCGCGCCGTCTCCGGCACGCCCTCCGAGAAATCCAGACGCTGCAGGCGCTGCGGCGGCACCCATCCCGCAATCCAGCGCTGCAGGCCGGCCATTGCCACGTCGGCCGCCGGGATCGCCAGCAGGAGCAGCGTCGCCGCCGCCAGAACCGGAGAAGCTCCCGCCTGCCGCAAATACCAGCCCGCGGCGGCGAGCGGCAGCGCCGTCAGCACTCCGATGCCGCCCAGATAGAATGCCGCCGGATGGCGCAACACATGCCGGCGCAGGCGCGCTCCCGGCCGCGGCCGGTACCCCACCTCCGCCTCCAACTCCCGGCGCCCCCGGTCCAGCAGGTAATAGCCGGCATGCGCCTTGCGGTCGGCGGCCGAGGTCCTCGCCGCCGCCGCCCGCGCCCGCTCCACCGCCCGCTGCGCCACCGCCACCTGCGCGGCGCCGTCGGGAGCCGCCAGCTCCTCGACCGCTTTCCGCTGCCGGTCCCGGCTGGGAAAGTCCATCCGGCCGTAGGCGCCGGCGGGGTCGCGCTGCAGCGCCCGTTCCACCAGGCTGACGCTCTCCACGTAGGTCTGCCAATCGAAGGTGGCGCACAGCCGCAGGCTCGCAATCGCGTTCGCCACCGAGGCCTGCGCGATCCCCTGCCGCTGGTGTTCGGCCCGGATCGCCTCCTCCGGCGTCGCCTGCCTCGCCCGCAGGTGTTCCTCGATCGCGGTCCGCAAGGGCAGCAGGCGCAGCCCGTACTCCCGCAACCGTTGCAGCAGTTGCACCAGGTACGCCGCCCCCGGCAGCGGCGGCAGCCGCGCCAGCCGGGGGTCGGCATGGTCCTCGAACGCGGCGATGGTGGCGTCCGCCCCCCGCCGCTCGGCGCGCGCCGCCATGCTCTGGTCCGCCAGGCGCCGCAGGTTCTCGATCAACGCCAGCTTCAGCATGCTCGGCCACGCCCACAGCTCGCCGATCGTCAGCGGCGCCACGCGCTGGTAGCTGTCGAGAAACTGCGTCAGTTGCTGCGCATCGAGTCGGCTGTCGCTGTAGCGGATAATCTCGATGGCAAGGGCAAAGACGCGCGCGTCTTTGGAAACGCCGCCCGCCTCCACCATCGGCAATCCGCGGTAATAGGTCGGCGGCAGGTTCTGCCGGATGTCCTGCATCGCCGCGCTCACCACGTGAAAATTGTCGAGCAGGCACTCCGCCGCCCCGGTCGTAAACCGCCCCGTGCGCACGTCCTGCGACAGGGCAAGGTAGGCCGCGCGCAGGGTGCGCACGTTCTCCGCGAATCGCGGCAGCACGCTGTTCGGGCGGCGCTTGGAATCGGAACGGACGGGGAACTGGCCCGCTAACCCGAGCGCCCGCTCCTCCAGCCCCTCGATGCTGAGCAACTCGTCGCGCAGCGGCTTTTCCACGCCGGCGGCGGGGCGTCGCCACGGCCGCCACCCCCGCCCGGCCCGGCCGCCGCCGCTGGATGACCAACCCGCTCCCGGGTTGCCGTCGCCGCCGCCCGTGTTGGCCGCGCGTTCGCTGGCGCCCGCGGATGCTCCGGGCGTGGGCTCGATCGGCTTGGGGTCGTGAAACGGCACTGGCTCTTGGCGGGGCATGGTTCAGGGGCCGCGGCGGCGTCAGCGCCCGGCGGCAGCGGCGGCACACGCGGCGTGCGGGGGCCGCGCGCCCCAGCCTCAGGCGGCGCGAGTCGCTCGATGTATATGACCCAGCGGGAAAATCCGACGCCTACAGCCGTGGATGTATCCTCGCAGGATTCGACTGGCGGCACTGTCCGAAATGAGACACTCCCCCCGGCCCGCGGGTGCGCCCACCGCGCTCTCCTCGGTCCAACGCTTGACTTAGTGCGATAATCTGGGGGTCCTCGAGGTTCCAATGGTCACTTCCCAAGCCCTCCAGGGCACCAACTGGACTGGCGTAATGCTCGGGCTGCTGGATTCCGGCAAGCGCGAGATGGAGTTTGCCAAAGGGGAGGTGATCTATTCCCAAGGGCAAACGTCCGACGCCGTCTTTTTTCTGACCAAGGGGAAGGTCCGGTTGTCGGTGCTCTCGAAAACCGGCAAAGAGGCGATCCTCGGCATATTGACCAAGGGCGACTTTTTCGGCGAGGGCTGCCTGGCGGGACAGCCGCGGCGCGTTGGCTCCGCCTCCGCGGTGGTGGCGGTCACTCTCATCCGTGTGGAACGCGCCACCCTGGTCCAGGCTCTGCACGAAAACCATCCGCTCTCGGAGGTCTTCCTGGCGCAGTTGCTGGCCCGCAACATCGCCTTCGAGGAGGATATCTGCGACCAGCTCTTCAATCACAGCGAGAAGCGCCTCGCCCGGGCGCTGCTGAAACTGGCGCGCTTCGGCCAGGACCCGGCGCAATCCACCGGCCACGCCATCTCGCCCAAGCTGAGCCAGGAGGCGCTGGCCGAAATGATCGGCACCACCCGCTCCCGCGTGAACTTCTTCATGAACAAGTTCCGGCGCCTGGGCCTGATCGAGTACAACGGCGAAATCGTCGTTCACGCCGAACTGCTCACCGACGTCGTGCTCAGCGACTGATGCGGCCCGCCTGCGGCTAGCCGGCGTGCCGGGCGTTCGGCTTCCGCCCCGCGGGCGCCGCCAACTCCAGCGCCGGCATCAATTCCAGCACCTTCCCGGCGTCGAGCGAGTTGCGGCAGCGGTCGCACCGCTGGCCCGGCACCGCCAGCAGCCGCACCGTGCCTTGGCGCGCCATTCGCATCGCCATCACGTTGGCGATTGCGCGGGAACACATCATGCAATGCACGCGCGCCTTCAGGATACGTTGCGAATATGTCCCCACCGCGTGGGCTGGCCGAACGGCGGCTCCCACCCGCTCCTCGGTCAAAGCCGGCTTTTCCGGCTCGGCCTCGCTGTGGAATTTTTTTCTGTACCGGACAGCGCTCTCGGAATGTTCGTGCGCAACCATGGCGCGGTCGTGGGGGCTTTGGGGCATGGGAGTTTGTCTCCTCTCCTGAGGGTGGCGAGTTTTACCCTCCCACGCAGTACACTTTGGGACACCCCGCGACCCGCCTGTCCCGTGGCCAGCTTCCGTTCAAGGACACCTCGGTCGCGTTTGCGGCAGCTCGCATCGCGGGGGTCGCGCCGTTTGCACTGTGGGCAAAGTCGGCGCGAAGGGCCGCGAACCAGGCCCCCACCGCGTTCTGCGCGGTGGGGTGGTCGTCCCGAGCCGCTGTCAGCGGCTTGGGGTGGCAACGGGAGCGACCCAGGCAAAAAGTGGCCGTGCCACTTGTCGGCGGGGTTGGTCGGGACCACCGCCGGACGGCACCGGCGGTGCCCGGGCGGTTTTGAAGTTCCACTGATACGCGCCCACCAAGGGAGCGCCCGCTGCGTTCGACACCGCGGCGGTAATTGTCGCCGTGTACAGCGTGTTGAGCGCCAGCGCGGCGGCCGGCACGAAGTACGCGGTGGAGTTCGAGCACGTGACTGCGCCGCTTACCGGCACGCCCGCCACGGTCGCCACCAGGAAGGATGCCCCGGTGACGGTGGCGCAGTTCAGCGGCTGGCTGAAGCCCACCAACAGCGGCGATTGGTTGATGGGCACTCCGGTAGCGGCCCCGCCCGGGTTGGTGGACGTAACCGTCGGCGGCACCGCGGTGGTGAAACTCCATGCGTAGTTGGCGGCCAGCCCGTCGCCCGCGGGGTCGGTGATGGCGGTGCTCAAGGTTGCCGTGTAGGCGGTACTGGACGTGAGACGTTGCGTCGGGCTGAAACTCGCCGTGCTCCCGGCGCAGGCGATCGTACCCGCGATCGCGGCTCCGCCCGGGGCCGTCAGCGAGAAGTTGCCGCCGCTGACGGTGTCGCAATTTACGGCCTCGTCGGAGATGACCGTGACCGCGCTGTTGACCGCCACGCCCCCGGCCCCGCTGCCCGGGTTCGTCGAAGTCACCCCCAGCGGGGCGGCAATGGTAAACGCCACCACGTTCGTCATCTGGCCGCCGCTGCTGACGCGGATGCTGGTGATGCCGGGCGCGGCGTCCGCGGCTACCGCGAAGGTGGCCTCGATGTGTGTGGGGCTGACTACCGTCGTCTGGCTGACCCCGATCGGCGCCGCCCCGATCTTGATGCTGGCGCCGCGCGTGAAGTTCGCCCCGGTCAGTGCGATCGTCAGCGTCTTGCCCGCCACCGCGCGGCTGGGACGAATGGCCGCCAGGCTCGGGGCGAGGACGCCGCGCTCCCCGCCGCAGCCCGCGGCCACCATCGCCAGCAGCAAAGCGACACTGCGGATTGGATGAAGTTCCTGGGTTGACGCAAGGGCCCGCGTTGGATGGCTGGTTGGATGGATTGACATCGCACTTCCTTGTTCCACCCGGATAGGGCTCACTATAGCCTTCCGGCCAGCGTCAGTCTGTCCAGTTCGAGACATATTCTGACCAAGAGGCTTGTTTCGCCCAGCGCGGCGGTCGCGCCCTTGGCCATGCGCGAAACATCGGCGGCGAAGGGCTGCGAAATGCCGTAGGCAGGTCCGGCGACCCCATACCGGTCCGAGCATGAGCCGAAAGCGCCCAGAACTGCCGGGCGTGTGTCCTTCCGCGCTGGGCCTTCCTCGCTGGGCCCGCGCCCATCAAATGAGTGAAATGCGTGTGCCTTATCGGACAGCGCCTCACCTGAATGCCGGCGTAACCTGAGAGCGGAATCAGGATTGCAAGAAGGAGTTGTGGCATGTCGTATCGAAAGTTCTTGGCAGTATTGACCCTCGCCGCTGTCGTTCCCGCGTTGGCTTCGGATCTTTCCGACGACGTCGGGCGCGTGCAGCACGCCGACGTTGTGTTTCAACAGGTCATGAAAACCCCCGACCAGGCGATCCCCCAGGAGGTGCTCGAAGGCGCCCAGTGCATCGCCATCGTGCCCAGTGAAAAAACCTTCGCCATCGGCTTCGGCGGTACCTACGGCAAGGGCATCGCCACCTGCCGGAACCGCGGCGCCTGGAGCGCCCCCATGTTCATTGAAGTCGGCGGCGGAAGCTGGGGCCTGCAGCTCGGCGGCCAGTCCACCGACGTCATCATGATCTTCCGCTCGCGCGACGGCATGGACAGTCTGCTCCGTGACAAGGTCAAGCTTGGCGGCAGCGCCAGTGCGGCCGCCGGACCCGTCGGACGCCACGCCACCGCCGACACCGACCTCGCCATGCAGGCCGAGATCCTCGGCTATTCGCGCAGCCGCGGCGCCTTCGCGGGCATCAGCCTCAACGGCGACGTGGTGCAGCCGGACGACAGCGGCAACACCGCCATGTACGGCAGCCACCCCTGGAAAGAGATCCTCGCCGGCAACGTCGCGGCACCCTCCTCCACCCGCCCTCTGCTCCGCACCCTGAACCGGTACTCGGCAGTTTCCCATTAACGCAAGCGCCAACGAATGCGAGGTCACTATGCTCTGGACGATTGTTGCTGTGCTCTTAATCCTGTGGCTCTTGGGCTTTAGCCTCCAGATAGGCGGAGGCCTGATCCATCTTCTCTTGCTCGTCGCCCTCATCGTGATCATCTACAACTTGGTCAGCGGAAGGCGGGGACGCATTTAGGTCGCGCCGTTTGCACTGTGGGCAAAGTCGGCGCGAAGGACTGCAAACCGGGCCCCCACCGCGTTCTGCGCGGTGGGGTGGTCGTAATTCCGGAGGGGCGCGGTCCCCGCGAGCGCAGCCCCGGCATGGGGCTCTGGGGTCCCCATGCCGGGGCGAGCAGAAGCCGAAGGCGCCCGGAAGCGCCGGGCGCGCTAGGGCCCGCGCCCGTCAAAAGACCGGTGGCGGAGACGTGCGAGACCCGCGCCCACAGCGGCCATCGCCGGGGCCCCCAAGCCGCTGTCAGCGGCTTGGGGTGGCAACGGGAGCGACCCACGCAAAAAGTGGCCGTGCCTCGCGCTCGGGAGAAGCGGACCCGTCCCTAATCGCTCAGCACGACGTCGGTCAGCAACTCGGGGTGTACGTGCACTTCGCCGTTGTAGTCAATCAACCCCAGGCGCCGGAACTTGTTCATGAAATAGTTCACGCGGGCGCGGCTGGTCCCAATCATGTTCGCCAGCGCCTCCTGGCTGATCTTGGGCGTGATCGCTTGCCCGTTTTCGCACGCCGGATTCTGCCCAAAGCGCGACAGCTTCAACAGCGCCCGCGCCAGGCGCTTTTCGCTGTGGTTGAACAGCTGATCGCACATGTCCTCCTCGAAGTCGATGTTGCGCGACAGGAGCTGCGCCAGAAACGCCTCCGACAGCGGATGGTTCTCGTGCAGCGCCTGCACCAGAACGGCCTTTTCCACGCGGAGCGCCGTCGCGGCGCTGACCGCCATGGCCGAACCCACGCGCCGCGCCTGCCCCGCCAGGCAGCCCTCGCCGCAGATCTCGCCCGGGGTCAATACCCCCAGGATGGCTTCCTTGCCCGCCCTCGATAGGACCGACAGCCGCACCTTCCCGCGCTCCAGAAAAAAAATCCCGTCGGCGGCGTCGCCCTGCCTGTACACCGCTTCTCCTTTGCTAAAATGCACGCGCGCTTTCCCCTGCGATATTCCCGCCAGGAGAGGGCCGAACCAAAAGCTCGGCTCTTTCCCCCGAACTTTCCCGGCCGGCGCGGCGGCTCGGGCGGGCGTTGTGGTTTTGCTGGTCATAACAATGGCTCCCGCCTATCCATCCTTATAGCATCGCCTCCGGGTTCGCTCGCCGCAGTCCACAATTGCACACTCCCGCCCCGGCATCGGAAGCACGGGGGCGCTGGTCGGAAACGACCCTCAACGACAATCAAGGCAGTTGTCACTGTGCCTCCCGAGGCGCCCAGAGCGCCAACCAAGCGTTCTATGACACTTTCGATGCCTCGAAAGGCGAGACGGAGGGCCGTTTGATCTACAATCTCGGCGCCGGACAGTGGAATATGCCGGGCCTGCGGAAGGCGCTGGAGAGCGTGGGGCCTGATCGCGGTTCATTCCAGGACTTCGCTGTTTCCTTCCCAGCGTGCGCCAACCGCCGCAAGCTTCCGGGACAACGAAGAACGCTACCGACGCTGTTCGACCTGGGCCCGGTCGCGGTCTATTCCTGTCTTCCCTCGGGCGTGATCCGGGACTTCAACCTCCGCGCCGCGGAACTATGGGGCCGCAGGCCGCGGCCCGGGGATACCGATGAGCGCTTCTGCGGCTCCTACAGATGCGCCTCCCCGACGCCGCGATCATCGTGTCTACCCGATCACAGTCAAACCGACCCTACGACACTCGCTGCCTCGGCGTTCTCCAGGGGAGCAGCTTGCGTTCTTGCCCAAGCTCTATGCGCGCAATGTTGTAGCCGCTCTGCGCACCGAGCCAAGCGATTCCGCCCACACTTGCGCCGCCATCTATCGTGCGAATCGCCCCGCGGACAAGCGGCGGTGAAACCAGCGCAGAGAGGTTCCCAATCACGTAAAGCACCATCATGGTAACTGCCAACCCAAGACAGCGGACAAGCAGCTTCTTGTCGAAATCGTCCATGTTCTTGGCTCCCGACGTTGCTAGTCTAACTCCTCAATGGCTCCCCGATCCGCGGATGGCGAGTTGCGGCTGCCTCAGTCGTTCCCGCAGGCTCCTCCGCTCCAGCGACTCTACTCGATCACGAGGATGCTCAAGTTCTTGTTCGGCGAGAAATTGCGAACTGTCGACTCGAACGTGGTGGGCCCGGTCTTGACCAGCGGTGCCGCCCAACAGGTCGAAAGGATGTTCGATGGCTTTAGCTTGTCCAGCGTCAGGTGGAAGGTGCCGATCGGGCCCGCCCAGTTGCTGCCGGTCGTCAGCACGTATTTCGTCGTGTTGAAGTGAGTATAGGAGGTCGCGCAGTCCCCGGCCGCGCATACCGCTTTGAGGCAACCTTTGCATTGAGTGCAGCGCGCGTATGGGCGTCCGCGCAGGCGGCGCCCTCCTGCAGGTCCCGCCTCGGCGAGTCCTGGGCCTGCTGGGGCGTCTCGCCGCTCGCATCGTGGTAGAACTCGCCCGTGATCGGCTGATAATTCTGGTCAATTTCGACGACCCGGCCGGGCTCGAACCGCTGCCGCCACCAATAGTTGGTGGTCACCGCCCAGTTCTCATTGTCCAGATGCGCATCCGCCAGCGCACGTAGCGTCGCCCCGGGCAGACTTTCGATCGGATCCTTGCCGAGCGCTCTCCGAAGGACGGTCGGGTTGAGCGGAACATGATAACGAATCAAGAATCCCGTGACGTCGCGGCCGTGCGCGTCGAAAGCTCGCCGCTCCACCTGCGTTGGCACCGGCTTCCCGTCACTCTCCCCGAATTCGCGCAATATCAGCCAGATCCTGCATTCTCCCGACCGCACGCTTGTTCCGTACAAAATCATCCGGATGTAGAAAATCCAGCGGCAACCCATCGAGTTCGCCTTCCGAACGGCGCTCCCATGACTCGGCGAAGGAAAGCCCGTCGAGCACGGTTAAGATGTCGATGCGCACCGGGGCCACTCCAATCTGAAGCACGATGCCAGGCTGACTGAACAATGCCACATCCACCCCTTCGAGCGGCGCGCCAAAGTTTTGAAGTGCTTCCATTAAGCGGACGGCATTCCGAGGCGAGGCCTCGACCCAAAGATCGAGATCGCGAGTAGCGCGCGGATATCCGTACCAGGCCAGCGCATAGGCGCCGACCACCAAAAACCGCGCCTTAGCGTCGCACAATGCGCGTAATAGTGCGGCAAAGTCGGGGTTCATCCTTGATCAGTCCCGCGAGCCGATACTGTTCCAGCGTCAACGGCCACACCAAGGCCACGCTCTCCTGCGGTGTCAGCGGCGGCCAGGCAGTGCGATCGGCCTCTGCCGCGGCCGCAGTCGAAGCAAGCACGCGAACCACGCAGCGCTTTGGCCCCAAGACGCCATCCATGCGCATATTCTCTCACGCATTCGCGATGGTCTCGTTGCTGTCGAGCCCTGTTGTACGCGTGCCATACAAAAAGGCGGGAAAAGTAAGAAAGCCGTCCCGGGGCAACCGCTTCTAAAAAATCAGGGGCATTCCCGACGGCTACGTACTCCATGCCCTCGCCGGCCGCCGCCGACGCCTTCTCGCCCAGCCCGGCGCAGCACCGCCTGCTGCTGTTCATGCACGAGAACCCCAGCTTCAAGACCGTGATCGAGCTCTCCGCCGCCGCCGGTGTCGGACGCTCCACCTACTACCGCTGGTGCCAGGATCCCGACTTCCGCCTCTGGTTCGCCGACGCCGTCCGCGAATGCGGCGCCCGCGAACCTCGAAAATGCCCCGGCGCCCGTCCCGCGGCGCTCGCTCCGAACTTTTTCGAATACGCCGCACGGGCCTCAGTCTGTTCCCGGCGCGCGCCATCGGCCGTGCGTCCCGCAAACCCTTTGGGATTCAAACCGCCCGAGAGTTGAGATTTTTCTTGACAGCAAACCTTCGCTGGCGTTACACATTGTCACGTGACAGTATGTGGAGCAAAGGAGCGCGCGTGCGGCAAAAGGGCTCGGGTGAGCTGGAACGCGAAGTCATGGAGTTTCTCTGGAAGCACGGTCCGGCGACCGGGGCCGAGGTGCGGGCCGCTGTCGGCAATCCGCGCCACTTGACCGATTCGACCATCCGCACCGTGCTGCGCCGCCTCGAGGCCAAGCAGCACGTGCGGCGTGAAACCGGCGGCCCGCTCTTCCTGTACGCCAGCGTGCGCGAACCCCGCAAGGCGGCGGCCGAGGCCGTGCGCGCGGTGCTCAAGAACTTCTGCCGCGGCTCGCTCGAGGAACTCCTCGCCGGCTTGGTCGACCATCGTCTGGTGAGCGGCGCGGAACTGCGGCGTCTGGCGGAAAAGGTCGAACGGCGGGAGACCAGGGGGAAGAAACCATGAGTTGGCAGTCCCACGCCCTCGCGCTGCTCTCGGCGTCGCTTCTGCGCCCTTTCGCCCTGGCGGGTGGCGCATGGCTGCTGATCCGCATCTTCCGGATACGCCATCCCGGCAGCCGGCATGCGGTGTGGACCGCCGTGCTCCTCGGCATACTGTTGCTTCCCGCCGTCAGCGTCTTGGCGCCGCACTGGAATCTGCCGCTTCTTCCCAGCCAGACGAGCAGCCTCGCCGACGCGGGTGCTGCAAACCCGAGCCCCGCGTTGTCCAAGCCGAATGCCGCCCCGGCGGGCCAACTTCCGAAATCCGCCGGGGCGTCGGCTCGGCCCGGCCCCGGCAACCATCTGCCCGCAGCCGGCACGGTGATTCTTGCCGGCTACTTCACCGGCCTGTTGGCGATGCTGTTTTACTGGGCGCTGGGGTGGTTCTTCCTGCGGCGATTGGTGGCCAATGCAAAGTGGTTGCAATCGCCCCGGCTGCGGGAGTCCGCCAGCTTGGCCTCGCCGGTTACCGTCGGCGTATGGCGCCCGACCGTGATCCTGCCGGTCGGGTGGCGTGCCTGGGATGCGGACGTACGCAAGGCGGTCTTGGCGCACGAGTTCACCCACCTCCGGCGCCATGACCCGCTGCTGCTTTCGATGAACCGGTTGGTCGGGTGTATTTTCTGGTTCCACCCGCTCGCCTTGTGGCTGGCGCGCAAGACCACGGAT
>DATNAC010000155.1:0-9676 GCA_035573035.1 Terriglobales bacterium | reverse complement strand
AGATGGTGATGCCGGGGGACAACGTGTCGCTGGTGGTGGAGCTGATCACCCCGGTGGCGATGGAGAAGGGGCTGCGCTTCGCCATCCGCGAGGGCGGCCGCACCGTCGGCGCCGGCACCATTTCGGAAATTCTGCAGTAGGCAGGGAAGAGAGCCAGCTATGTTGCGCGAACGCATTCGCATCCGCCTGAAAGCCTACGATTACCGCGTGCTCGACGCCTCGACGTCGGAGATCGTGGATACGGCACGGCGCACCGGGGCCCAGATCGCGGGGCCGATTCCGCTCCCGACGGTCATCAACCGCTACACCGTGCTGCGCTCGCCCCACGTGGACAAGAAGAGCCGGGAGCAGTTCGAGATGCGGACGCACAAGCGGCTGCTGGACCTGCTGGAGCCGACCCAACAAACCATGGACGCGCTGATGAAGCTGGACCTGCCGGCGGGCGTGGACGTGGAGATCAAGGCCTTCGGCAAGGAGCACAAGTAAATGGTGAAGGGAATCCTGGGGAAGAAAGTGGGCATGGCGGAGGTGTACGCCGCAAGCGGCGAGCGCATTCCGGTGACGCTGATCCAGGCGGGGCCGTGCGTGGTGATCCAGCGCAAGACGCAGGAGAAGGACGGCTACGAGGCGGCGCAGTTGGGCCTGATCGAGTTCACCAAGCCGTCGCGGCTGACGCAGCCGGAGCTGCGGCGGCTGGAGAAGAACAACCTGCCGCCCTGCAAGTTTCTGCGCGAGGTGCCGGTGGCGGCGGCGCAGGAGGGCGACGGCGCCAAGGTCGGCGACCAGGTATTGGCGGAAATGTTCAGCGACCGGGATTTTGTGGATGTGGTGGGGGTGAGCAAGGGCCACGGATTCGCGGGCGTGGTGAAGCGCCACCATTTTGCCGGCGGCGCCGCCACCCACGGTTCGATGTTCCACCGGGCGCCGGGATCGATCGGGGCGTCGGCATTTCCTTCGCGCGTGTTGAAGGGGATGCGGGCCGCCGGCCATATGGGCCAGGATCAGGTGACCACCCGCAACCTGCAAGTGGTGACGGTGGACAAGGACGAGAACCTGCTGGCGGTGCGGGGCGCGGTGCCGGGGCCGAACGGGGGCTACCTGGTGATCCGCAAGGCGGTGCAGCCGCCACGGCAGCGGCGCGGCTTCGCCGGCGTGGCCAATACCAACCCGTTGAAGGCCTCGAAGCGGGGCGGCAAGTAGGATAAGGGCAACCACCATGGCCTCGATCGCAGTGAAGAATTGGAAGAACGAGACCGTCGGCAGCTTCGAGCTGCTGGACGAGGTCTTCGGAGCGGCCGTCAACGACGAGCTGCTGTGGGAGGCGGTGCGGCATTACGGCGCGGCGCAGCGCCGCGGCACGCACAAGACCAAGGGCCGGGGCGAAGTCTCGGGCGCGGGCCGCAAGCTCTGGAAGCAGAAGGGCACGGGGCGGGCGCGCGTGGGTTCGATCCGGACGCCGCTGTGGCGGCACGGCGGCACCGTGCACGGACCGCAACCGCGCAGCTACGCCTGGGCGATGCCGCGCAAAAAGCTGCTGGGCGCGCTGCGCTCGGCGCTGGCGGCGAAGCTGCGCGACCACGAGCTGGTGGTGGTCGAGGACTTCACGCTGCCGGAGGCGAAGACCAAGACGCTGCGGCAGAACCTGAACCAGGTGGAGGCCAAGAAGTCGGCCCTGCTGGTGGACGCGGCGCCGGGAGTGGAGCTGGAGCGCAGCGCCCGCAATTTGGCTGAAGTGGAGCTGCTGGCGGCGCACCAGGTGCACCCGTATCACCTGCTGCGGTATCAGCGCATCGTGGTGAGCCGTCCGGCGCTGGAGAAGCTGCAGCAGGCGGCGCGGCCGCGCGGAAAGGCGAAGGCGTCATGAGAAGCCGTTACGAAGTGATCAAGCGCCCGATCATCACCGAGAAGGGCCTGGGGGTGAAGGAGAGCCTGCACACGCTGGTGTTCGAGGTGAACCCGCACGCCAGCAAGGTGGAGATCCGGGAAGCGGTGCAGTCCATCTTCAAGGTGAAAGTGGCGTCGGTGCGCACCGCGCTGGTCACCGGCAAGGAGCGCCGCCGCGGGCGCCTGGTGGGGCAGCGGCCGGACTGGAAAAAGGCGTATGTGAAGCTGCAGTCCGGCGAAAAGATGCCGGAGTACGCCGAGAACGTCAGCTAGCCGACAGCAAGGGATTATCATGCCGATCAAAACATATCGTCCCACTACCCCAACCCGGCGCTACCAGTCGGTGGTGGTGTCGGATGACATCTCGCGTTCGACGCCGCACAAGGCGCTGCTGGAGCCGCACAAGCGCACCGGCGGGCGCCGGTCCTCGGGTGACATCACCATCTGGCACCGGGGCGGCGGTCACAAACGGATGTACCGGCGGATCGACTTCAAGCGCGACAAGATTGGGATTCCGGCGGTGGTGGAGTCGGTGGAGTACGACCCCAACCGGAGCGCGCACATCGCGCTGCTGAAGTACGCCGACGGCGAGCGCCGCTATATCCTGCAGCCGGCGGGTTTGCGGGCGGGGGCGGCGGTGATCAGCAGCCCCGACGCCGACATTCTGTTGGGCAACGCCATGCCGATCCGGAACATTCCGCCCGGCACCACGATTCACAACATCGAGCTGCGCCCCGGCAAGGGCGGGCAGATCGTGCGGGCGGCGGGCGGCGCGGCGCAGTTGATCTCGAAAGAGGGCGACTATGCGCTGGTGAAGCTGCCCTCGGGGGAGACGCGCAAGGTGCTGGTGGAGTGCATGGCGACCATCGGCGGGATCGGCAACGTGGAGCACGAGGGGCGCACCCTGGGCAAGGCGGGGCGCTCGCGCTGGCTGGGCCGGCGGCCCACCAACCGGGGGGTGACCATGAACCCGGTGGACCATCCGCACGGCGGCGGCGAGGGCAAGACTTCGGGCGGCCGGCACCCGGTGACGCCCTGGGGCCAGCCCACGCGCGGCTACAAGACGCGCAACAACAAGCGAACCGACCGGCTGATCGTGAAGCGCCGGCAGAAGAGGACATAAGCGATGGCTCGTTCCGTCAAGAAGGGCCCGTTCGTGGACGCGCATCTGGAGAGCCGGATCGCGGAGATGAACCGGCGCAACGAGAAGAAAGTGCACAAGACCTGGTCGCGCCGCTCGACCGTGCTGCCGGAGTTCGTGGGGCACACGGTGGCGGTGCACAACGGGAAGAAGTTCATCCCGGTGTACCTGACCGAGAACATGGTGGGACACAAGCTGGGCGAGTTTTCGCCCACGCGGACCTTCAAGGGGCATTCGGTCAAGACCGCCGAAAAGACGGCGGCGCCGGCGAGATAACCCATGGCAGAAGCCACAGCGATCGCACGATATGTCCGGGTTTCGCCGCAGAAGGCGCGCCTGGTGGTGGATTTGATCCGCGGCAAGAAGGCGGAGGAAGCGCTGCACCTGCTGCGCTTCACGCGCAAGCGGATCGCGGCCAACGTGGAAAAGCTGCTGCAGTCGGCGATCGCCAACGCGACCGACCGGGGCGAGCTGGACGTGGACGCGCTCTACGTCACCCAGGCCTTTGTCAACGAGGGTCCGCGGCAGAAGCGCATCCGCCCGGCCCCGATGGGCCGCGCCTACCGGTACCAGCGGCGCAGCGCGCACATCGAAGTGCACGTGGGCGAGCGGCCGGGAGCGGCGCCGGCGGGCACGGTACCGGCGCCGGCGGCGAAGCCGAAGGCCAAGGCGGCTCCCAAGGGCGCGGCCCAGCCCAAGGCGAGGCCGAAGAAGACGATTTCGAAGTTGGCGGCCCAGCGCTCCAAGGTGCCGGGCAAGGGCAAGACGGCGGCGAAGCCCTCGCCGGCCAAGGGCGGCAAGGCCAAGGGCGGGTCGAAGAACAAGGGCGGCGAGTAAGCAACGAGAGCATTAGCCATGGGTCAAAAAGTACATCCGTACGGGTTCCGCCTGGGCTTTGTGAAGCCCTGGAAGAGTCAATGGTTCGCGACCAAGGACTACGCCAAGCTGCTGCTGGAAGACGTCAAGCTGCGCGACGGGCTCAAAGACCGGCTGCGGGCCGCCGGGGTGAGCTCGATCGAGATCACGCGGCCGGGCAACAAGATCCGGATCATCATCCACACCTCGCGGCCGGGCATCATCATCGGGCGCAAGGGGGCGGAGATCGAGAAGCTGAAGGCCGAGGTGCAGAAGAAGACCAGCCGCGAGGTCTTCATCGACATTCAGGAAGTGCACAAGCCCGAGCTGGACGCGCAGTTGGTGGCGGAATCGATCGCGCTGCAGCTGGAGAAGCGCGTGGCCTTCCGGCGGGCGATGCGCAAGGCGGTGGACAGCGCGGTGCGTTTCGGCTGCAAGGGGATCAAGGTGCGGGTTTCGGGGCGGCTGAACGGGGCCGAAATCGCGCGCTCGGAGTGGTATCTGCAAGGCCGTCTGCCGCTGCACACCATGCGGGCGGACATCGACTACGGCTTTGCCGAGGCGCACACCACCTACGGCAAGATCGGGGTGAAGGCGTGGACCTACAAGGGCGAGATTCTGCCGCAGAAGAAAAAGACCCCGGCGGCGCGGGCGGTATAAGCAGCGGGAAATTCATTAGGACCAGGTTGTCGCTATGTTGATGCCCAAGAAAGTCAAGTTCCGCAAGCAGCATCGCGGGCGCATGTCCGGCAAGGCGTGGACGGGGGGAGAGCTGTCGTTCGGCGACTTCGGCCTGAAGGTGCTGGAGCCGGGCTGGATCACCGACCGCCAGATCGAAGCCAGCCGCGTGGCGATGACGCGCTTCGTGAAGCGCGGGGGCAAGGTGTGGGTGCGGGTGTTTCCGGACAAGCCGGTCACCAAGAAGCCGGCCGAAACCCGTATGGGCAAAGGCAAGGGCGCGCCCGACCACTGGGTGGCGGTGGTGAAGCCGGGGCGGATTCTGTTTGAGATGGAGGGCGTTCCGGAGGCACAGGCGGCGGAGGCGATGCGGCTGGCGAGCCACAAGCTGGCGCTGAAGACGCGGTTCGTGAGCCGGGGCGGGGAACTGCAATGAAGAGCACAGCGAAGAACACCAGCGCGCGGGCCTCGATCGAGCGCCTGCGGCAGATGGGCGACGAGGAGTTGGAGGCGCGGGAGGCGGAGTTCCGGGACCAGCTGTTCCGGCTGCGCTTCCAGATGGCGATGGGGCAGAGCGAGAGCATTAAGAAGCTGCGGCAGCTGCGGAAGGACATTGCGCGGCTGAAGACGCTGTCCACCGAGCGGGCGGCGGGAGGGAAGAAGGCATGACGGCACCGGAGAATCTCCGTTCGTCGCGGCGCAACGAGAAGGTGGGCGCCGTGGTGTCCACCAAGATGGCGAAGACGGTGGTGGTGGAGGTGCTGCTGCGCAAGGCGCACCCGCTCTACCGGCGGGGCATCAGCGAGCACCGGCGCTTCTACGCGCACGCCGAGCCGGGCGCCTGCCAGGTGGGCGACGTGGTGCGGATCCAGGAGACGCGGCCGCTGAGCAAGCTGAAGCGGTGGCGGCTGCTGGAGGTGGTGCGGGCGGCCTCGGCGGCCCCGACCGCGGAGGAGATCGCGCGGGCGGTGGGCGAGGGCGAGCTCAAGCGGGATACGCGCAAGGAGAAGCCGGCACCGGCGTCCACGCCGGCGGGGGAGGGGATCTAAATGGTACAAATGCGATCCATCCTGCAGGTGGCGGACAACAGCGGGGCGCGCAAGCTGCAGGTGATTCTGCCGATCGGCGGACACACCGGGCTGCGGGCGGGGCTGGGCGACGTGGTTACGGCGGCGGTGAAGGAAGCCGCGCCGGACGGACAGGCGAAAAAGGGGACGGTGGTGCGGGTGGTGATCGTGCGCACGCGCAAGGAAACGCGGCGCAAGGACGGCACCTACATCCGTTTCGACCAGAACGCCGGGGTGCTGATCAACGAGACGGGCGAGCCGGTGGGCACGCGCGTGTTCGGGCCGGTGGCGCGCGAGCTGCGCGACAAGCGGTTCTTGAAGATCATCTCGCTGGCGCCGGAGGTGCTGTAGCGATGGCGGGAATGCTGATCAAGCAAAACGATCTGGTGAAGGTGATCGCCGGGCGGGACAAGGGCAAGCAGGGCAAAGTCCTGCGCGTGTTCCCGAAGGAAGGGCGGGTGCTGGTGGAGACGGTGATGATGGTCAAGCGCCATACCCGGCCCAACCCGTCGCGGCAGATCAAGGGAGGGATCGCGGAGCACGAGGCCCCGATCCAAGTGTCGAACGTGATGCTGGTGTGCCCCGAGTGCGGCCCGGTGAAGGTGCGCAAACAGGCCGCCGCCGGCGACCCGGCCGGCCAGCGGCAGCGGGCCTGCAAAAAGTGCGGCCGCGTGCTGGACAAGTAAGCGAGGAATTCGATGGCAGCCCGATTGCATGAACGCTATCTCAACGAAATCGCCCCGGCGCTGATGAAGGACTTCGGCCTCAACAACCGGATGGCGGTGCCCCGCCTGCACAAGGTGGTGGTGAACATGGGCGTGGGCGAAGCCACGCAGAACGCCAAGCTGATGGAGACGGCCGTCGTCGAGCTGGGCGCGATCTGCGGGCAGAAGCCGGTGGTCACCAAGGCGAAAAAGAGCATTGCCGCCTTCAAGCTGCGCGAGGGCATGCCGATCGGGGCCTGCGTGACGCTGCGCGGGGAGCGCATGTACGAATTCGTGGACCGGCTGGTGAGCGTGGTGCTGCCGCGGGTACGCGACTTCCGCGGGGTGTCGCCCAAAAGCTTCGATGGCCGGGGCAACTACACGCTCGGCCTCAGGGACCAGATCATTTTCCCGGAGATCGACTACGCCAAGGTGGACAAGCCCAAGGGCATGAACGTCACCCTGGTCACCACGGCGCGCAACGACGAGCAGGCGAAGGCGCTGCTGCAGCACATGGGGATGCCGTTCCGGACCGCCTAGGAGCAAACATTTTATGGCCACGACCGCCAAAATCGCCAAGACGCGCAAGAAGCTCAAGTACAAGATCCGCCAGCGCAACCGCTGCCAGCTGTGCGGGCGGCCGCGGGGCTACCTGAGCAAGTTCGGGCTGTGCCGGATGTGCTTCCGCGGCTACGCGCTGCGGGGAGAGATTGCCGGCGTCACCAAAGCGAGTTGGTAAGGAGTCACGATGAGTTTGACCGATCCGGTAGCCGATCTGTTGACGCGCATCCGCAACGCGGTGCGCTCGCACCATAACAAGGTGGACGTGCCCTCCTCGAAGCTGAAGCTGGAGATCGTGAAGATCCTGCAGAGTGAAGGCTTCGTGGGCGAGTACAAGGTGAACGAGGAAAACGGGCACCCCACCCTGAAGGTGCAGCTGAAGTACGGGCCCAACGACCAGCCGGTGATCTCGAACCTGCGGCGGGTGTCGCAGCCGGGATGCCGGGTCTACCTGGGCCGGCACGACATCCGTCCGGTGCTGGGCGGGCTGGGGATCAGCATCCTGAGCACCCCGCGCGGCGTCATGACCGGGCGGCAGGCGCGGAAGCTGGGCATTGGCGGCGAAATTCTCTGCGAGGTCTGGTAGCTCCTATGTCGCGTGTCGGACGTAAACCTATTGCCATCCCCGCCAACGTCAAGGTGGACGTCAAAGACCACCAGGTACAGGTCAAGGGACCACGGGGCACGCTGCAGCTGGCGATTCCGGAAGGGATCACGCTGCAGGCCAACAAGAGCGAGCTGGTGGCGGAACGGCGGGACGACAGTTTCGCGCCGCTGCACGGCCTCACCCGGAGTCTGGTGGCGAACGCGGTGCAGGGCGTCTCGGCCGGGTTCCAGAAAGAGCTTGACATCGTGGGCGTGGGCTACCGCGCCGAGATGAAGGGCAAGACGATCCTGGTGCTGAGCCTGGGCTTCAGCCACCTGATCGAGTACCGGCTGCCGCCCGAGATCGAGATCGCGGTGGACGCGAAGCTGACGCACTTGACCATCACCGGCACCGACCGGCAGCGGGTGGGACAGGTGGCGGCGGAGCTGCGGGCGCTGCGTCCGCCGGATCCGTACAAGAACAAGGGCGTGCGTTACACCGGCGAGCGCCTGAGGAAGAAGGAAGGCAAGACCGGTGCCAAGTAGGAGCGCACAATGATTGACGCGAGTTCCAAGAATGTCCGCCGGCAACAGCGGCAGCGGCGGGCCCGGATGCGGTTTGCGGGAACGCCGGAGCGGCCGCGGCTGAGCGTGTTCCGTTCGCTCAACCAGATTTACGCCCAAGTGATTGACGACCAGAACGGGCACACGCTGGCGGCGGCCTCGAGCCGGACGCTGGGACAAAGCGGGGGGAACCTGGCCGCGGCCAAGGCGGTGGGCCAGGCGATCGCGACGGCGGCGCGGGCCAAGGGAATCCAGGCGGTGGTCTTCGACCGCGCCGGCTACCCCTACCATGGACGCGTGAAGGCGCTGGCGGAAGCCGCCCGGGCCGAGGGCTTGCAATTTTAGAGGATTGGATTCATGCCAGCGATCATCACCCGACTGAACCCGGATCAATATCAACTCAAGGACCAAGTGGTCTCGATCAACCGCGTCACCAAGGTGGTCAAGGGCGGCAAGAACTTGTCGTTCGCGGCGCTGGTGGTGGTGGGCGATCCGGGGGCCGGGGTCGTGGGCTACGGCAGCGGCAAGAGCAAGGAAGTGCCGAGCGCGATCCGCAAAGGGATTGAGGCGGCCAAGAAGAACCTGGTGCAGATTCACCGGCTGCCGACCACGATCCCGCACCTGGTGCTGGGGCGGTACGGCTCGGGCCGGGTGCTGTTGAAGCCGGCGCCGGCGGGAACGGGGATCATTGCGGGCAAAGCGGTGCGCGCGGTGATGGAGTCGGCCGGAATCCCGAACGTGCTCACCAAGAGCATCGGGACCACCAACCCGCACAACGTGATCAAGGCCACATTCGCCGCGCTGACGCAACTGCGCGATCGGCAGCAGGTTGCGGCGCTGCGCGGCAAGACAGTCGAGGAACTCTGATGCCGGAAACGCCAACGCTCCACATTCAGTACTACCGCAGCGCCATCGGGCGCTCGTGGCGCCAGAAGGCGGTGGTGAAGGGCCTGGGCCTGACCAAGCTGAATCAGGTGGTGGTCCGCCCCGATAACCCTGGCTTCCGCGGCATGGTGGCGAAGATTCCCCACCTGGTCCGCATCGTCGAGAACAGCAAGTAAGGACGCCGCCATGAATTTGAGCCAAATCAGAAAACCCAAGGGCGCCACCCATGCCAAGAAGCGTGTGGGACGGGGCATGGGATCGGGCCACGGGAAGACATCCACCCGCGGCCACAAGGGCCAGCGCTCGCGCTCGGGCCACAGCCTGATGCGCGGGTTTGAGGGCGGCCAAATGCCGCTGCACCGGCGCATGCCGAAGCGCGGCTTCACCAACCTGTTCCGCAAGGAGTACGCGGTGGTGAACCTGGACCAACTGGCCAAGCTGGGCGTGACCGAAGTGACGCCGCAGACGCTGTTGGAGAAAAAAGTCATTCACCACGTCCAGGACGGGGTGAAGGTGCTGGGGCGGGGCGAGTTGCTGGCGCCGCTTCAGGTCTCCGCCCACTTGTTCAGCGCTTCGGCCAAGGCGAAGTTGGAAGCTGCCGGCGGGCAGGCGACGGTTCTCGTCTAAACTCCCCCCATGGGCGGGCCGAGGAGCCCGCCTATTTAGGCTTTTATGTTTGAGTCGATCGCCAATATTTTCAAGGTCACGGATCTGCGGAAGCGCGTGCTGTTCACGTTCTTCATCATGTTCGT
>DATNAC010000154.1:0-10454 GCA_035573035.1 Terriglobales bacterium | reverse complement strand
CGGCGCCGGTGGGGGACACGGGCGTCTCGGCGCGCGGCGCGGTACCTTCCACTACGGGAGGGGGCGGGGCCTGCATACGCTTTTGGGTCCGTTCGCTCATCTCCAAGGTGCGGATCTCGTCCTCCAGGGAGTAGCGGAACTCATTGCTGGCACGACGCAACTCGGTCATGAACTTGGCCAGGGTGCGCGCCATCTCCGGCAGCCGGCGCGGCCCGAAAACCAGCAAGGCTAGGATTCCCAGAAAAAGCAGTTCGCCGAAGCTCATGTCCGGTGGCGGCAGCCGGCGCGGACCGCCGCGCGAAACTCCCTGTTGTCATCATAACAGTGGATGGGCGTGGACTCCCCGGCACGGCAGCCGCGCGCACCCCGCGGCACGGCGGCAACGCGGGGCCGAGGGCCGCATCTGATGATGTATACTGCGGTTAGTTCCGGGTGACCGTGGTTCCGGTTCCACGCATGTCGAAGCTTCACTCCCGCCTCCTGCTCCCGCTGTTTCTGCTGGGTTGCGCTCTGTTAGGTGGCATCTATGGTTCGCGCCTGGAGCCCACCAGCGTGGCGGCGGCCGAGATAGCCCCGCCCCCTCCCAAGACGGCAGCGGTGGACCCGGAAGTCGCGATCCAGAACGATCTGCGCCAATTCGCCCGGGTCTACAACCTGGTGGAAACCAACTATGCGGCGCCGGTGGATCCCAACACCGCCATCTACGATGGCGCCATCCCGGGCATGCTGCGCCAATTGGATCCGCACTCCAATTTTTGGGACCCCAAAAGCTTTTCCCGTCTGCTCGAGGATCAATCGGGGCGGTACTCCGGCGTGGGCATGCTGATCGGCGCGGTGGATGCGCGCAACAACCAAAGCCGCGTGGTGCAGCCGTTTGAAGGAACACCGGCGTTCAAGGCCGGCATCCGGCCATGGGATCTCATCATGGCAGTGGATGGCAAGTCCACGGTGGGCATGTCCACCGACGACGTGGCCTCGCTGCTCAAAGGACCCGAGGGGACCACGGTCAAAGTCTCGGTTCAGCGAGTCGGACATCCGGAGCTGATTACCTTCAGCCTGGTGCGGGCCAACGTCCAGCACAACAGCGTAGACTCCAACTACGACATCGAACCTGGGGTGGAGTACATTCACCTGACCGGGTTTACCGAAACCAGCACGAGCGAGATTGCGGCCATTCTGAACAAGCTGGCGGCCAACGGCGGCGTCAAGGGCGTGGTGCTGGATCTGCGTGACAACCCCGGCGGCTTGCTCAATCAGGCGCAAGGCATTGGTGATCTATTCCTGGCCAAAGACCAGGTGATCGTCTCCGACCATGGCCGCAGTTCCCCAGAGCACGTGCTGACCGCCACCCGCGGCAACGGCGGCCATGACTTCCCGCTGGTGATCCTGGTCGACAACATGACCGCCAGCGCCGCCGAGATCGTCTCCGGCGCGGTGCAGGATCACGACCGCGGCCTGATCGCCGGCCAGACCACCTTCGGCAAGGGTCTGGTGCAGTCGGTGATGCGCCTCGACGACGGGACCGGCCTGTCGCTCACCACTGCCCATTACTACACTCCCAGCGGACGGCTGATCCAGCGCCCCTACGAGGGGGTCTCGCTCTACGACTACTTCTACGTCCACGACGAGCATCCCACACCAGCCAGCCAGCGCGAGGTCAAGCTCACCGATACCGGGCGCACGGTCTACGGCGGCGGCGGCATCACGCCCGACGTGGCCCTGCCCCCGGTGCGGCTCAACGACTTCCAGCAAATGCTGCTCGACCGGACGGCCTTCATGGAGTTCACCGACCAGTACTTGGGCAAGCACGACTCCGTACCCGTTACCTGGGTGCCGGACGATGGCACGCTGAAGGAGTTCGAGGCCTTCCTCGCCTCGCAGCACGTCTCCCTCAACCCCAGCGACTTGGCCGCCAACACCACCTGGATCGAACAGCAAATCCGCTTCCGGATTATATCCAGCCTGTACGGCACCGACCTCGGCTACAAGACCCTCATGGAGCAGGATCCGGAGGTCGCCAAGGCGGTGACCCTCTTGCCCCAGGCTAAGGCGCTGGAGTCGCATGCCCGCGCGGTACTGATGGCGCGAGAATCCGCCCACTAGGACCGGAAGAACGCCGGCGCAAGCGCGTGATCGTCTGGTCCGTGCCCGGACCGGGACTGCCGGGTATCAGGTCGGCCAGACCATCCAACACAAACCGGCGTTGCGCATAGCGCGGGTGGGGCAGCGTCAACTCGGGCGCGCGTAACCGCACGTTCGCATAAGCAATCAAATCCAGGTCGAGCGTGCGGGGAGGGTTACGCACCCCGCCGCGTCGGTGGCGCCCCAGGCGGCGCTCCAACCGGCGCAGCCGGCGCCACAAGACGCGCGGCGGGAGCCGGGTTTCGACCTCGGCCACGCAGTTGAGAAATCGCGCCCGTCCCGCGGCTCCTACCGGCAAGGTTTCGCGTGTCGCCGAGGTGGCCCGCACCGCAACGCCCAGGGCCGGCAGTTCGGCCAACGCGCCGCGCAGATGGGCGAGGCGGTCGCCGCGGTTAGACCCCAGCGCAATGTAGGCGATCACGAGGAGAAAAGATCGGGCTGGCCGCCCGCCGGACGCGGCGGCTCGATCTTGAAATGACGATAGGCCAAGGCCGTCGCCACACGTCCGCGGGGCGTGCGGTTGAGAAAGCCGATCTGCATCAGGAAGGGCTCATAGATTTCCTCGATGGCATCCGGCTCCTCCGCCATCGAGGCGGCGAGGGTGTTCACCCCCACCGGACCGCCATCGTACTTTTCGATCAGGGTGAGCATCAGCCGCCGGTCGGCCTCGTCGAAGCCGTACTCATCCACCTCCAGCAGCGCCAGCGCCTCCTCGGCCACTGGGGCGGTGATCTCGCCCTGCGCCCGCACTTGGGCGAAATCCCGGACGCGGCGCAACAAGCGGTTGGCGATTCGCGGCGTTCCGCGGCAGCGGCGCGCCAGCACCGCCGCGCCCTCCGGGCGCGTGGGCACGTTGAGAATGCGGGCGGAGCGCTGCAGGATGATCTCCAGGTCGCGCGGCTCGTAAAACTCCATGCGCAGAATGAGGCCGAAGCGCGAACGCAAGGGCGAGGAGATCAGCCCGGCGCGCGTGGTGGCGGCCACGAAGGTAAACGGCGCCAGCTCGAGCGTATGGGTGCGAGCCGCCGGCCCCTGACCGATCAGGATATCCAGCCGGTAGTCCTCCAGGGCGGAATAGAGAATCTCCTCCAATTGCGGCTGCAAGCGGTGAATCTCGTCCACAAACAGCACCTGCCGGGCCTGCAGGTTGGTGAGGATGGCGGTGAGGTCGCCCTTGATCTGGATCAGCGGTCCGGCGGTGGACTGAAACGCCGCGTTCATCTCGGCCGCGATGATGGCGGCGAGGGTGGTCTTGCCCAATCCCGGCGGGCCGTAGAGCAGGACGTGGTCCAGCGTCTCGCCCCGGCTGCGGGCGGCGGCAATGGCCAGCGCCAATTGCTCCTTGACCTTGGACTGGCCGATGAACTCGTCGAGGCTGCGCGGCCGCAGGCTCTGCTCAAAGCCTTCGTCGTCCTCGCCCGCCTGACCGGTCACCAGGCGGCGGGGAGCAGTGGGTTCGCCATGGGGCACGAGGTTCATTATAGTGCGCGTCGGCCGGGCCGCCCGGCGCTGCGCGAGCCTCCTGCCCCGGACGGGCTTATTGCATGACTTGCAGTTCGACCCGGGTCCCGGAGTTGATCTCCACGTCGCCATGCGGGGTCGAGATGACGCTGCCGGCTTGTGCGGCTTCCCCAGCCGAAACTTCCGGCAACCGGATTGAGAGGGGAGCGCCGTTGCTGGCGCGCGCCGCGCTCGCCACCGCGCCTCCGGCTCCCAGCGGACCGGCGCCCGCGGCGCCGTCGATACCTCCGGCCGCGCTCCCGCGCATCACCGGGCTGGTCACCCCCGCCACAGCTCCGCCAGCCACGCCTCCGACGTCCATGCCACCCATCCGTGGATTGCCGCCGCTGTCCGGCTGCGCCGGTGGCATCGGCATCGGCTCCATCGCCGGACCGCCCATATCCATGGGCGGCGCCGAGGCGATCAGCACCTGCCGGATTCCGGCGTGCAGCGCTACCGGCTGCCCCTGTTTGGTCACTGCCTGGTCGAAGAGCACGCCAATGTGCGAGGGCGACTTGCCGCTCTCGGCGGCGGTGACCTCGGTAACGTGCCCGGTTAGGGTGCTGCCCTTGGGAAGAATCTTGACGCCGTTCTGTTTGACATCGGCGGTGGTGACCGCCTTCACCGTATCGCCCACATGGGCATGCTTGCTGTCGAGCTTGGTCTTCAGCTCGGCCTGCACCCTGGTGCCGGCACTCAGTGTCGCCGGTGCCGCCGCCGGCGCGGCGCCTTGGGCCACGGCAAGTCCCGCCCCCAGACTCAGCAGACCAATCACTGTCGCCAACCGCATTTCGATGCCCTCCTTGCCCCATTCTCCCGCAATTGGAAGGCCAATCTGCAGGTTTTTGGCAGCTTCGCCGCCCTTCGCTTTCCGGCTCCTGGGTGTGCTACCCTCGCTCGCATCCGGCTTTGTAAGAGGTTTGGCTCATGACCATCCCGAAATTTTTACGTTATGGCCTGGGAGTTGCCGCCGCCTTGTTGGTCGGCGGGTGCGCCCTCGCGGCGCAGCAAAACCCCACCGTGCTTGAGGTAAGCACTCTCTACGATGGCCACGGCAAAGTTCTGCACAACACGCGCATCGTGGTCCAGGATGGAAAAATCGTCCGCATCGACCCCAAGGCGCAGAGCGCCAACATGGTGGACCTGCGCGGGCTGACCGTGATGCCGGGTTGGATTGACGTGCATGTCCACATGACCTGGCATTTCGGCCCCAACGGCAAGTACGGCGACCGGAACGAGACGCCCGAGCAGGCGAACCTGGCCATCGCCAGCAATGTTTGGAAGACGCTGCAGGGCGGTTTCACCACCGTGCAGAGCGTAGGCGAACCGCAAGATAAGGATTTGCGCGACGCCATCGCGCGCGGCGACATCCCCGGTCCCCGTCTGCTCACCGCCTGGCGGCCGATCTCCAACGACAAGCTGACCCCCGATCAAATCCGCGCCTGGGTGCGCAACGTCAAGCAGAACGGCGGCGACCTGATCAAGATCTTCGCCTCGCGCAGTATCCGCGACGGCGGCGGCGAAACCCTCGGTCCGGAACAGCTCCAGGCGGCCTGCGGCGAGGCCAACGCGGAGGGCTTGCGCTCGCTGGTGCACGCCTACCGCGAGGCGGTGCGGGCGGCCACACTCGCCGGCTGCACCGAGGTCGAGCACGGCACCTACGCCACCAACGACGACCTCCAGCTCATGGCGGACCACCACACCTATTTCGATCCCCAGGCCGGCCTCGTTCTCCACAACTACCTCGATAACGAGGACCGCTTCATGGGGGTGGGCAACTATAACGCGGCGGGGTTCGCCTCGATGCGCCAGGCGCTGCCGCTGAACATTGATCTGTTCAAGCGCGCCCTGGCCACCCCGGGTCTCAAGATCGTCTTCGGTACCGACGCGGTGGCGGGCGCGCATGGGCGCAACGCCGAAGAGTTCATCTACCGGGTGCAGGCCGGCCAGGACCCGATGCAGGCGATGGTGGCGGCGCAGTCGCTGGCCGCCGAGTCGCTGCGCATGCAGGACCAGATCGGCAGCATCGCCCCCGGCCTGCAGGCCGACATCATCGCCCTCAACGGCGACCCGCTCAAGGACATCACCGCGGTCCGGCGCGTGGCCTTCGTCATGAAGGGCGGACGCGTCTACCGCTTCGATGGAGTGGGAAGGTGATCGCGCTTACCGCTTGATCACCTTCCCCTGGTAGACCACCGCGGTGAGGTGGCTGAGCGCATGGATGTCCTGCAGCGGGTTGCCGTCCATGGCCACCAGATCGCCCTCCTTGCCGACGGCGATGCTGCCCAGCATGGGCAGGCTCAGCAGCGCGGCATTGTGCTGCGTGGCCGCGGTCAGCGCCTGTTCGGGGGTGGCGCCGTGGTTCACCTCCGACACCATCTCGTTATAAATGGTCCCGGTGCCGGGCGAATAGGACTGATCCGAGCCCGCGTCCAGGGTCACTCCCTCGCGCAGCGCCAGGGTGAAGCTGGCAAAGTGCTTGGCCGCCAGCTCGCGCGCCTTGTTGAGGCTGTAGGCGGGCATGTGCATGCTCTCGCCATTCTCCAGGATGTTGTCCACCACGTAGAGGGTCGCGTCCAACACCTGATGATGGGTCTTCATGTAGCTGGTGGCTTCCAGGTTCAGATCGGAGCCGTGCTCCAGCGAGTCAATTCCTGCGTGCAGGGCGTCGAGGATGGCCTTGAGGTTCTCGTCGTGGGCGGCTACTTTGAGGTTGTCGCCGTGCGCCACCTCGACGATCTTCTGCATCTCCTCGGGCGTGAGCTGTTCCGAGGTGAACAGGTCCAGCGGCGAGAGCACGCCGCCCGAGGCCATGATTTTGATCACCTTGGCGCCGTACTTGACCTGTAAGTGCACCGCCTTTTCGGCGTCGTCCACCGAGTTGATGTAGCCGTTCATGGGCGTATAGAACTCAGCCAGCGGCATGGAGGGCGGCAACGTAAGGAAGTCCCCGTGGCCGCCGGGGATGGAGATGGCGTGGGCGGCGGGGACAATGTGCGGCCCGCGGATTACGCCCTGGTCAATGGCGTCGCCCAAGGCGACATCAATGAATCCCGAGGTGCCCAGCACGCGCAGGGCGGCCACGCCCGCGTCCTGGGCGTAGGCCACGTCGCGGCTCGCGAGCAGCGAAGCCAGTGCATCGGAGGGTTCGGCTCCGCGGGCGCCGGTGGCCAGGTGGCAGTGGGCGTCGAGCAGCGACGGCATGACCGTTTGCCGCGAGAGGTCCAGCACCTGCGCGCCCGCCGGCGGGGTGAGGTGGGTGCCCACCGCGGCGATGTTGCCCCCGGTGATGATCACCTCCCCGCCCGCCATGGGCGGTTGGGTGGTGTCGTAGATCAGGGTGCCGGTGCGGACAAACAATGTCGGCGCCGGCGCTTGCGCCGCCAGCCCACAGGCCAGCGCCGCCGAGATTGCCAGGGAAAGGGAGAGTGGTTTCATCGTTCACCAGCGCGCGGCCCAAGTGGACAACGCTTCCAGGTACGCCGACAGCTTACCCCGCGTCGCCTCGTCCGTCAAAACACCGGCGGCGTTGCACTTCTCCTGGGCCGCCGCCAGCAGAAACTCGGGTTTCAGCATGGCGTAACTCTCGGTGAACACAAAACACTGGCGCAGCGCCAGCTGGGCGCGGATGGTGCCGCCGTTGCCGGCGGTGGCGCCGATGATCCCCACCGGCTTGCGCTTCAGCGGCGTGGTGGCGGGTGGCCGCGATACCCAGTCGATCGCGTTTTTGAGCACTCCGGGGATGGAGTAGTTGTACTCCGGCGTGGCGATCAGCAAGGCGCCGCTTGCGGCCACCGCGGCCTTCAGCTCCGCCACGGATTCGGGAATTCCCGACGCTTCGACGTCCTGATTGTAGGGCGGTATCGCGCTCAAGCCGGTGTAGAGGTGAATTGTCATCGCAGCCGGCGCCAGTTCTTGGGCCGCGCGCAATAGCCCGGTATTGAACGATGCGGACCGCAGGCTGCCGGAGATTGCCAGAACGTTGAGCATTGAGCTATTGTGCCGCAGGATTCGGCTTGCGTCGCCGCCCCGGGCTGGCGCCGGAAAGGAGCACAGCGAGCATGGAAGCGGCTGCATCTAACCTGTCATGCGGGAACCCTGGCAAAGGCGCACGATGGCGGCAGGCGCATTGCTGGCGGTTGCCTACGCCGGCGCGCTCGCGGGGGCGCAGGGCGCCGTGGTCGCGGCGGCGGCGAAACCCGAATCGCCCCTGTCCACTACCGACATCGTGGAGCGTATGGTCGCCATGAATCTCGAGCGGAGCGCCGCGCTTCAAGCCTATTCCGAGGTAACGCACTACCACGTCACCTACCATGGCTTTGGCACCGAAACCGCCGAGATGACCGTCAAAGTGACCTACCAGGACGGAGGCCCGAAGCAATTTACCGAAGTTTCGGCCTCCGGCTCGGGAATGTTGCGCCAACATGTGCTCGAGCCCCTGCTTAAGGCGCAGCGCCACGAGGCCGCGGTCGAAGACCGGGACGGCGGCGCTCTGGTGCCCGAAAATTATGACTTCGAGTTGGTGGATAGCCCCCAACCCGGAACCCAGAACTGTTACGTGCTCGCGGTCAAACCCGTCCGCGACGCCAAGCGCTTCCTCTTCCGCGGCAAGATCTGGGTGAACCCCAAAGATTTCGGTATCGAGCGCGCCGAGGGTGATTCGGTCTCCTCCCCGTCCTTTTGGGTCAGCCGTTTCCATTTTCAGGTTCACAGTCGAAAAATAGGCGACTTCTGGGTTCCCGCCTCCAGCCGCAGCACCTCGCATGTACGTGTGTTCGGCCACGCGGTGTTGGACATGACCTTCAGTGATTTTCAGGTGACCGCCGCCCGGCCTGTCAATTTTCTCGCGGCCGAGGGGTCGCCGCGATGAGCTTCCGTTTCCGGGGCTGGTTAGGACCTTTGGGGCGGTATCGCCCGGCGCTTTTTCGCAAGGACATGGCCGATGGCTTTCGCCTGACGCCGGCGCTGACATGGCCCCGCAGTTGGTCGCGTTGGAGCAGTCCCGAGGAGCGTCTGCTCGACACCCTCGATCTCGCCGGTAAAGTGGTCTACGACATTGGGGCCCACAGCGGTGCCTACACGTTATTCTTCTCGCGGAGGGTCGGGGAGACGGGCTGGGTGGTGGCCTTCGAACCCCAACCCCGCAACTTTGCCAGGCTGCTCCACAACCTGCACCTGAACCACGTTGTCAATGCGCAGCCACTGCGCTTGGGTTTGGGCGCCAATAGCGAGGTGCGCGATCTCTACATGCTGCCGGGCATGAGCACCACAGCTTCCATGGCCGACGAATCGCGGACGCCGCTGCGGCGCCACGCCGGCTCGGCGCAACTCGAACGCCTTGATACGCTGGTCGAGCGCATGCCGCTCCCCCCGCCCGATTTCCTCAAGATTGATGTGGAGGGCTTGGAGCTGGAGGTTTTGCACGGCGCCCTCCGCACCCTGCACCGCTACCGCCCTGGCATCCTGGTCGAAGTCCACGGAGCCAGCCGCGAACAGAAAGCGGCCAGGGTGCGGAGCCTGACCGCTCTGTTGCAGCGCCTCGGCTATAGCCTGATCCACGCCGAATCCGGCCAAGCCGTTACCGCCCAGTCCGCCCCCGCCACCGGCCACGTCTACGCTCGACAGGCAGCGTAAGCCGCCAAGTAGTGCGCGCGAGACTCGTCTACACGGGAGCGGTGGACTAATTCTCTGGCGGCCTCCGCCTTTGGCGGTGCGGCGGGGTCAAACTGATAGGCGAAAATGCTGGTATCCAGAAACGCCCTATCGCCGCTCATTCATTTCCGTATGGCTGAGCCGGGGCCCGTCGCCAATCCCGGCGTAGCGCATGCTGGCTATCAACGCGTCGTAGTCTTGGCGGCTGAGCTCGGGTGGAGGCACATATTGCTCCAGCCCCTTGCGGAACTCGGCGTTGAGCGTGGTCCGGCGGCGCCGGGCTTCGGATCGCGCCCGCTCAATCAAGCCAGCGTCGGCGCTGAGAATCGTACCGGCGTTGTCAGCATCCAAGTGGTGCAAGAGTTTTGTCAAGTGGCAACGCGGCAGCGCCGGCAAAGCCTGGTTCTCCCCGATATCGCGCGCTACATCAGCTTGGTTTTCCCGCCCCTTCTGGCCGTACATACGGTTCGACCGCGTTCGGGTCGTGAATCCTTTTCGAGCGGCGAAGTAGAGGCGTTACTCCGCTGGCAGTCGCAGGCAGGTGCAACTGGCCTTGGCCACCAACTCGCCACGGTCGTTCACGATCTCGCACTCCATGAATCCCAGCCGCCGGCCCTGGCGCAGCACGCGGCCCCGCGCCTCCAGGCGCTCCAGCCGCACAGGGCGCAGAAAGCTGATCTGCAAATCCACCGTGGTGAAGCGGTCGTCGGGCTCCAGCCCGGTGCGGTAGGCATGGCCCATGGCGGCGTCGGCAATGTCGCACAACACCCCGCCGTGCAGCGTGCCCAGCGTATTGTTATGGCGGGGCTCCGGTTGGAAATGCACCACCGCGGTTCCCGGGCGGCTCTCGCCGACCTCGAAACCCAGAAGGCGGGCTATGGGGAAATCGCGGGCAGGGGTCATGGGCATAGGCTGCGGCAGCGCTCCAGACAGGCAATCAGCGCCCGCACGTCGTCGGGCATGGTGCGGTAGTTGGTAATGCAGGCGCGCAGAGCTGAGCGTCCCCCCGGCAGGCGCACCGCGGAAATCCAAACCTCGCCCGAGGCCACCGCCGCCTGCGCCACCTGTTCGATCCAGCCGGGTTGGCCGGATTGGCGGTCGTCCCCAAGCAGTACCAGCGGCAAGGGCGTCCGGTTCAGCACCTGCCATCCCGCGGCTTG
>DATNAC010000153.1:0-15927 GCA_035573035.1 Terriglobales bacterium | reverse complement strand
GGCCTCACTGCCGCAGTCAATCCCCAGCACGCGCATGGGATGAGTGTACTCCGCCCACTCAACCCAAAGCGCCCATCAATTCCGCCAGCAGCGCGGTGCGGGGCGCGAACTGGCCGACCTCGATGAGCTCGTGGGCGGCATGCGCGCCGGCGCCGACCATGCCCAAACCGTCGAGCGTGGGGACGCCCAGGGCGGCGGTAAAGTTTCCATCCGAGCCGCCGCCGGTGCGCGCCGCCTCCAGCGCCAGCCCGAGGCTACGCCCCGCCGCTTGCGCCCGGGCGAAGAGCGCGGCCCCGGCGGCGCTGGCTTCCATCGGCGGACGGTTGATGCCGCCGGTGACGGCCAGCGGCAGTTTCCGCAGCCTGCGGTCCACATCCTCCAGATCGGCGGCGCTCCAGGCGCGCACATCCAACTCGGCCCGGGCGGACTCCGCCACGACGTTCGCCCTGGTGCCGCCGGCGATCACGCCGGGGTTGAGGGTCACGCCCCGTTCCAGGTCGCACCAGGCCGCCAGTTCCGCGATCCCGCGAGCCAGGGCCGCGATGGCGCTGGAGCCCTTTTCGAAATCCACGCCGGCGTGCGCGGCCACCCCCCGCGCCTCCAGTTGATAGAGTGCGATTCCCTTGCGCGCGGTCTTCAGCCTGCCGCCCTCGGCCGCCGGCTCCAGCACCAGCACCGCGGCCGCCTCGCGCGCCAACCGCTCGGTGAGCGGGCGCGAACCCTTGCTGCCGATCTCCTCGTCAAACACAAAGAGCAGCCGCGCCTCCGGCGCACGCCCGGCGGCGCGCAGGGCCTGGAGCGCATACAGCGCCTGCACCACCCCGCCCTTCATATCGAAGACGCCCGGCCCAAACACGCGTTCGCCCTCCCGCCGGTAGGGCATCCGGGCCAGCGTACCGGCGGCGTAGACCGTATCGAGATGGCCCAGCAGCAACACCCGCGGCGCGTGGCCGCAATCGAGTTGCAAGCCGTACTCGTGCAACGTCGCGGTACAGCCCGCGCCAGCGAAGACGTGCGCCACCTGCGCGGCGAGAGCGCGCACGCGTTCGGGTTCCAGGCTGGGGGTCTCGACCTCGACCCACTGGCGTAGTTGCGCCAGCATGTCCTCGCGCCGCGATTCAAGCCAGGAGAGCATCCCCCGATTGTAGTGTTTTATACTGGCGAAGCGATGTCCGACCTGAAATTCACGCTGCCCATGGGGGTTGTCGAGATCGAGCGGCTGCTGCCGCACCGGTATCCGTTTTTGCTGCTCGATCGCATTGTCGAGTTCGAACCCCGCAAGAGAATCGTGGCGCTCAAGAACGTCACCGCCAATGAACCCTTTTTCCAGGGTCATTTCCCGGGATATCCGATCATGCCCGGGGTCCTGGTGTTGGAGGCGCTGGCCCAGGCGGGGGCGCTCATGATCCTGCATGAGGACGAGGTTCCGGGCCGGCGTCTCATCTTCTTCACCGGCGTGGACGGCTGCAAGTTCCGCAGCCCGGTGGTGCCCGGCGATCAGGTCCGCCTCGAGGTGGAGGTACTGGCATTCCGTTCGACCGCGGGACGGATGCAGGGCCGGGCCCTGGTGGGCGACAAGGTGGCGGCGGAGGCGACCCTGAGTTGTGCCGTGGTGGAGCGGAAGCAGCCGTGATCTCCCCGCTCGCCAGCGTCGATCCCGGCGCCAGCATTCCGGATTCTTGTTTTATCGGCCCCGGCTGCGTGATTGGCGCGGATGTAGCGATGGGCGAAGATTGCCGCTTGGACTCCCACGTGGCGGTGCAAGGGCCGACCCGCATCGGCGCCCGCAACCATTTCTTTCCGTTCAACAGCATTGGGTTTGGTCCCCAGGACATTTCTTATCGGGGCGATCCCACCCGGCTCGAGATCGGGGACGACAATGTGGTGCGCGAGTTCTGCACGCTGCACCGGGGTACGGTCAAGGGCGGCGGCGTTACCCGCATCGGCAGCCACAATCTGATCATGGCCTACTGCCATATCGCCCACGACTGCCAGGTGGGCTCGCACATCATCATGGCCAACTGCTCGACCCTGGGCGGGCACGTGGAGGTCGGCGACCACGCCTCGCTCGGGGCGTTTTCCCCCATCCACCAGTTTGTGCGAGTGGGCCCCTACGCGTATTTGGGTGGCGGCACCATCACCACCCAGGATGTGATGCCCTTTGCGATTACGTCGGAGAAACGCGAAAACCACGCGTACGGGCCCAATAAGATCGGCCTGCGCCGCAAGGGCTTCAGCCCGGAGCGCATCGCCGCGCTGGAGCAGGCGTTCCGCCTGCTGCTGAACGCCGGCTTGAACACCACGCAGGCGGTGGAGCGCATCCGAGCCGAAGTGCTCAACGACGACACCCAGCTCCTGGTGGACTTCCTCACCGCGAGTTCCCGCGGCGTAATCAAATGAGCGCGAAGTACGGCCTCATCGCCGGCAACGGCCGTTTCCCTTTTCTGCTTTTGGAGGCGGCGCGAGGGCGCGGGCTGGAGATGGTGGTCGCCGCCGTCAAGGAAGAGACCGACCCCGCCATCGAACAGTGCGGCTTCCCGGTGCATTGGCTCAGCCTGGGGCAGTTGGGCAAGCTGATTCAGGTCTTCCACGCCGCCGGGGTGACGCGCGCGGTGATGGCGGGGCAGGTCAAGCACAAGCAGATTTTCTCCAATCTGCGTCCGGACTGGAAAATGATGACGCTGCTGGCGTCGCTTGCCACGCGCAACACCGACTCGCTGCTGGGCGCGGTGGCGGACACGCTGCATGCCGAGGGCATCGAGTTGGAGAGCTCGACGCGATTCCTAGAGCCGCTGCTGGCCACGGAAGGCGTGATGACGGCGCGCGCGCCCGATGGGAGCGAGCGGCGCGATCTCGACTACGGCTTTCAAGTCGCACGCCACCTGGCGGCCATGGACATCGGCCAGGCGGTGGTGATAGCCGAGTGCGCCTGCGTCGCGGCCGAGGCCATGGAGGGTACGGATGCGATCATCCGGCGGGCAGCCGAGCTGGCCACCGGCCGCCGACTGACCGTAGTGAAGGTGGCCAAACCCAAGCAGGATCTGCGCTTTGACGTGCCCGTGATCGGCCCCGGCACCATCACCGCCATGGCCGCCGCCGGCGCCACCGCCCTGGGAGTGGACGCGGGAATCACGCTATTGCTCGAACGCGAGGAGTGCCTGGCGCGCGCCAACGCCGCCGGCATCGCCATCGAAGGGAGATCATGGAACCGATCCCAGTAGCCGTGGTGGGCTGCGGCGCTTTTGGCCGCAACCACGCCCGCGTGTACGCCGGTTTGCCCGAGGCCCGCCTGGCCGGCGTTTTCGACACAAACCCGGAGCGGGCGCGGGCGGTGGCCCAGGAATTTGGCACCCGTGCGTTTGCCACCCTCGAAGAAGTCGAGCATGCGGCCGCCGCGGTCACGGTCGCGGTTCCCACCGTGGCGCACGAAGAGGTCGCGGTACGGCTCATGGCCGCCGGGGTGGATGTGCTGGTGGAAAAACCGATCGCACCCTCGCTGGAGGCGGCGGACCGCATGATCGCCGCCGCCCGCGAACATGGCCGTATCTTCATGGTCGGCCACCTGGAACGGTTCAACCCCGCCGTGCGGCTGGTGCGGCCGCGCCTTACCCGGCCGCTCTTTTTCGAGGTCCACCGGCTGAGCATGTTCACCCCGCGCTCGCTCGACGTGGACGTGCTGCTGGATCTCATGATCCACGACCTCGACATCGTTCTCAGTTTCGTCCACTCCCCCCTCACCGACCTGCAGGCCGTGGGCCTGGCCGTGCTGACCTCCTACGTGGACATCGCCAATGTCCGCCTGAGCTTCGCCAACGGCTGCGTGGCCAACCTCACCGCCAGCCGGGTGAGCACCGAACGGGTGCGCAAACTGCGTTTTTTCCAGCCTGGCGAGTACATCTCGATCGACTACGCCCGGCGCGATGCGCGTGTTTTCTCGGTCGCGCAGCACGCCTATGGCCCGCCGGCGATCGAGAACCAGCACTTGACCGGGGACGATCGCGAACCGCTGGCGGAGGAGTTGACCGCGTTTCTGTACGGCGTCCGGCGCCGGATGCCTCCGGAAGCCGGGGGCGCCGAGGCCCGCGCCGCTCTGGCAGCCGCGCTGCGCGCGGCCGCCACCATCCAGGAACATTTCAAGAAGCTGGCACTGCCGCGGTAGCGAGGTAGAATAGGTCTGCTATGACCGCGATGGACGTCACCTACCGTTACGCCGAGGGTCTGAACCCCGACCAGATTCGGGCGTTGGCCCGCCTCTCCGATGTCTACGGCATTCGCGCGCTGCGCATTGACGAGGAAGCGCGCAAGCTGGCCATCGAGTACGATGCCACCCGCATGGACGAGACGCGGGTGCAAGGACTCGTGCGCGGCTGCGGCGTAGCCGTGACCCGCGACCCCGCGGTAGTTCATTAGTCTGGCTTACCCGGCCGCGAACTCCGAGAAGTCGGCGATGCGGGTCAGGCGCTCGACCGTCCAGGCTAGCAGCGCGAGGCGGTTGGCACGCACGGCGGGATTTTCGTCGTTCACACGCACTTCGGCAAAGAACTGCTCCAGCGGCGCCGCCAACCCTCCGATGGCGGCCAATTCGGCGGCGTAGTCGCTATCGGCTCTATCCAGCCCTTTCACCGCGGCGTAGAGCGCCTCCTCAGCGGAGGCGGTCAGGCGCGAGGGGTCTACCGCAGTCCCGGTCCAGTTCTCCTTGCGCACGATATTGCGCGCGCGCTTGACCACCGCCGCCACCGCCGCCGCTTCCGGCGCCGAGGCGACCGCCCGGCAGCGGGCCGCGGCGTCGAGCGGGTTATCGGCGCCCGCAGCCAGTACCGCGGCGACCAGCGGGCGGGACCATCTCCCGTTTTCGCTCAGGTAAAAGAAAAGCCGCTCACGGAAAAAATTTGCCAGAGCGGCACTATCGGCCTGCAGCGCGTAGCCTGCCAAGGCGCGGTAGCAGGTCTGCGATAGCGATAGAGGCAAGGCCTTCTCGATCAGCGTGCGGACAATCCCGTTTGCCTGCCGGCGCAAGCCGAAGGGATCGGCCGATCCCGACGGAATCTCGCCAATGGCGAACATGCCGGCGATGGTGTCGAACTTGTCGGCAAGCGAGACCGCGGCGCCTTCGAGCGTGCGGGGCGGGGCGTCCCAGGCGTACTGGTCGGCGATCGCCATGGCAATCGCCTCTGGCTGCCCTTCGGCGCGGGCATAGTGGCCGCCCATGATGCCTTGCAGCTCCGTGAACTCCTTCACCATCTCGGTGGTGAGGTCGCACTTGGCCAGTTCCGCCGCGATCACCGCAACGCCGGCATCACAGCCTTGGCCTTGCCACTGTTTTGCCAGCCACTCGGCCAGCGCGCGCATCCGCAGGCTCTTTTGGCGGTAGCTGCCCAGCTTGACCTGGAACGTCACCTGTTCCAGCAGCGCCAACCGCTCGCCCAACCCCATCTTCCGGTCCTGCTCCCAGAAGAACTGGGCATCGCTGAACCGGGCCTTGAGCACACGCTCGTTGCCGTGCCGGATCAGCCCGCGGGGATCGCCCTTCTGGTTGATCACCGCCACGAAGCGGGCGGCGAGGTTACCGGAGTCGTCATTTACCGCGAAGTACTTCTGGTGATCGCGCATCACCGTGACCAGCACATCCTGGGGAAGCGACCCGAGGTACGCCGCGTCAAATTCGCCGGTGATCGTATCCGGATACTCGGTCAGATTGACCAGGGTGTCGAGAAGGTCCTCGTCCCTCCGAACCAGCTCGGCCTTCTGCTCGATCTGGGCCCGGCGCTGGGCGGGATCGGGGATGACACCATTGTCCTGCCAACGGTGCGGGTAGTTCGTACAGCGCGAGACCGGAAACCGCGCTGCGCCCAAGCTGCGGTGGCCGCGCGATTCCATGCACGACTTCAGCTTGCCGATTTGAAAGGGTACAAGCTGATCGTCCAAGCAGGCGAGCAGCCACCGAATGGGGCGAATGAAGCGCACGCCGGAGTCATCCCAGCGCATGGCGCGCGGCAGTTGAATCTCAAGTAGGGCTTGAGGGATAAGCGCGCCCAACAAGTCAGGAGCGGCGCCCCCTCCGGTCTTGCGTTTGGCGGCCACATAATCGCCCTTCGGCGTGGTTTGCCAATAGAGCGCCGAGACCGGCAATCCGTTGCGGGCGGCAAATCCGACCGCCTGGGGGGTGAAGCTGCCGTCGGCGGCGACCGCGACCTTTTTGGGCGGCCCAAGAATCTCCTCTTCCCGCTCCGGCTGCCACTCGGCTACTTCATCGTTCAGATAGATCAGCCGACGCGGTGTCCACTGCGCCACACCGTCCTGTTCCGCCAATCCCGCCGACTTCAGGTGACGGTTGAGGTTTTCGGCGAACTGCCGCGCCAGCGGCCCCACCACGCGGGCAGGGATCTCTTCACAGCCAATCTCAATCAACAACGGCTTAGGCACCGGTCACCTCGGCAATGGGATGTTGCTGTTGCATCCAGGCGGAGGCAATCCCGACCGCCAAGGAGCGCACGCGCTGGATCATGTCCACACGCTGCGTGACGGAGATGGCGCCGCGGGCGTCCAACAGGTTGAAGGTATGGGAACAACGGAGGCAGAGTTCGTAGGCGGCCAACAGCGGGAAGCGGCCGCGGGCCGTGGCGGGGAGTTGACGGAACTGAACCAACAAGTCCCGGCACTCCTGTTCGTTCCCATTGAAGGTGTCCCACAGGCGGGCGACATCCGCCTTCTCGAAGTTGTAGAGCGAGTGGTGCAGTTCGTCGAGAAAGCGTACGTCGCGGTAGCTGACGGCGGTGTTCCAGCGGATGTCGTAGATCGAGTCCACGTCTTGCAGGAAGGCCGCGATGCGCTCCAGCCCGTAGGTCAGCTCGCAGGAAACCGGGTTGAGGTCTTGCCCGCCACACTGTTGAAAATACGTGAATTGCGTGATCTCCAGGCCATCCAGCATGACCTGCCAACCCAAACCCCAGGCGCCCAGCGTCGGCGCCTCCCAGTTGTCCTCCTCGAACTTGATGTCATGGGCGCCGAGGTCGATGCCGATGGCTTCGAGACTGCGCAGGTAAAGGTCTTGCACATCCTCGGGCGAAGGCTTGAGGATCACCTGGAACTGCAAATGTTTGTAGAGACGGTTGGGGTTCTCGCCGTAGCGGCCGTCGGCCGGCCGCCGGCTCGGCTGCGGGTAAGCGACTTTGTAGGGGTCGGGACCCAATACCCGCAGGAAGCTTTCCGGAGCCATGGTCCCCGCCCCCACCTCGAGGTCGAAGGGGAGCTGCAAAATGCAGCCCTGCTCCGCCCAGTAAGCTTGCAGATTCCGCACTAAATCCTGAAAGGTCATGCGCTCGGTTCCGTAGCCCCCGCCGGCTCCAGGCTGGCCAGCATGGTCCAGGATTGGAGTCGGGATTCCAGGTGATCTTCGATGCACCACTTTAACTTTTGCCGCAGCCGCCGGCCCGGCTCGCCCGTCACGCCCGCCTGCACGGCGGGAGAGAGAGCGGCCAGAGGCCGCTGCAGCATTTCCGCGCTCAACATGTCGTCCTCAAATTGTGGCAGGAAGCCCCCTAACCGCACCATCCAGAGCAGGAAATAGGTGAGGGGCAGCCAGACCCCAGGCTCGTCCGCCGACCGGATCGCCGGCAGCACCGCCCGCAGCAAGCGGTACACCGCGTCGCTGATCTCATGGTCGGGAAGCATGCGGTCGGCAACCTCGACCATCACCGACACTGCCAACGAATGTAGCAGATCGGTGGTGGCGCCCGCCACCATGGACTGCACCAGCTCGCAGTGATCAAGGTTGGAGAGCTCCTTGCCCTCGCGCTCGAAGTACTGCACGCGTACCTCGGTCAGCGGTTCCAGCAGAGAGCCGAACTTGCTCTTGGGCCGCCGCGCGCCCCGCGCCACCCCGCGGCACTTGCCGAACTCGCGCGTGAAGAAGCTCACGATCTTGTCCGACTCTTTGAGCGGATAGGTGCGGAGGATGAACGCGTCGGCGAGTCGCAGCGGCATGCGGGTTAGGATTATGTCAACCAGATTTGCACAGTCGGCGCCGCGGAATGTGCACCGCCAGCGTTATCGGACGTTTGTCGATGCGCCCGGGCCCCCTGCGCCGTCCGGCTTGCCAACCTGGGGAGCGCTGGCGGGGCTTGGGCCGTGTTCCGCTTTCCTTGATCCCGGAGCGCGGTGAAGACGCCTCCCTGCCCGATGCGCGGCCGCGGCTAGCTCTGCTTGTCCAACATTTCAACGGTCAGCAGGATTGTGCGGCCCACGACCATGAGACTGTGTTCGCTCACCTTATCCATGGTGTCCTGATTGGTGTGGTGGTACTCGCCCATGCTGTCGTACTTCGGCCCCATGGGACCAAACTCGGCGTCCACGACATCCACTACGGGGACGCCGACGTTCGCGAATGAAACCTGGTCGTCAATAATTTGAGTCGAGTACTGGAAGAAGTACTGGCCATACCCCAGCTGTTTCGCCGCCGAAGCAATGAAGTCCTGGAGCCAACTCGCGGAGGAGGATTCCTTGTCCACGTTGAGAGCCTTATCGCCAATCATGTCCATGAGGAAGAAGCCCTTGACGCGGGGCACGATTCCCTCTTTGGCGAGCTTCTGGGCCAAGTGGCGGCTCCCGTAGAGGCCGTCGTCGCCCACGAAGGCCTTGACCGCCTCCTCCAGATCGGTCCACACCAGCCAAATCTGCATCTTGGTCTTGTGGTTCCTGAGGGCGTCGGCGTAGGAGAGCAGGATGGCGGTGGAGGAGCCGCCGTCGTTCGCTCCTATAAAGCCCTTCTTGAACAATGTGTCGTAATGCCCCGCCAGAATAAAGATGGGCTGGTTGGGGGCGCCGGAAACGTTGAACTTGGCAATGAGGTTGTGAACCGGCTTGGGTCCGATGGGCGTGTTGGCCGTGAAGTCATCCGACTCCATTTGCCCGCCGTCGCGGGCGACCACCTGGCGGATCAGGGCCTCGGTCTTGGCATGCCCCGGCGAACCGGGCCAGCGCTCCCCAAACCCCGAAATCTGGGCGGTATAGAGGTAGCACTGATGGGCGTCGAAAGCATCATGTAACGAGGTGGGCGGCGGCGCCGCCAGCCACGCCAGGGCCAAAAACGTAGCCAGGATTTTCACGCTCACAGTGTAGCAAGGAGAGCTGCGCCGGGGCGGTGCCCCGTGGCAAGCTTTTGCACCAACACCATGCCGGCGATGATGGCTTGATTCGCAAGATTCATGAACTTGCCGCTAGTCGCCACCTGAGGGGGATTCCTCCAGCGGCAGGTACAGCCTAGCTTCGCAGCCCGGCAGATTGCGGCGGTTGCTCAGCGTCAATCGCCCATGGTGGGCTTCGGCGATCTGCCGCGACAACACCAGGCCGATGCCCGAACCGCCGGGCTTGGTGGTAAAGAACGGGACAAACAGGTTGGCGGTCTGCGCCAAGCCGGGGCCGTTGTCGGCGATCCAGATCTCGAGCCAGTTGGCGCGGATGTCCCAGCCCACCTGCACTTGGCCTTCCCTCCCCTGGACAGCATCCACCGCGTTGCGGATCAGATTGATCAACACCTGTTCGAGCTGATCCCGGTCGGCGACCACGGACAACTCCGGCCCGGGGCGGATGGCCACCGCCAGCCGCTGCTCCAGCCGCACCGCCGCCTGGACCAGCTCCCGAACCCGCACCACCCCCAACTGCGGCGGCGGCAGCCTCGCCAGCCGGGTATAGGAGGCCATGAAGCGGTTGAGCGCGCTGGCGCGCGAGGCGATTACATCCAAACCGCCGATCATGTCCTCCTTCCAGTCGGGCGAGGCGGGCCGCTCCAGCAGATTCGCCAGGCTTTCCGCCAGCGACATCACCGGCGCCAGCGAGTTGTTGATCTCGTGCCCCAACACACGGATCAACCGGTACCAGGCCATGCGCTCCTCCTGGCGGAGCGGTTGGCTCAGGTCGCTGATCATCAGCAACTGATGGGCGCGGCCCTCCTGCCGGAACAGGGTGTAGCGGATGTCCCAGCGCCCGGGGCCGCCCGGAAAAGTGAACTCCTGCAGCCGGCTCGTTTCGCCCTGCAGCATCGCCGCCAGTTCGAGTTGCTCGGCGGTCTCGCCCAGCAGGCGTTCCGGGGTTGCGGCCAGCAGCTGCGCCCCCACCGGGTTCACCAGACGCAGGCGGTGACTCTCGTCAAAGGCGAAGACGGCGACATCAATGGCCTCGACCACCTTGTGCAGCAGCGCCGTCGCCTCCAAGCCGCCCACCCGCAGCTGGCGCAACGATTCCGAGAGCGCGTTGATCTCCGCCGCCATGGCGCCGAACGCATCCTCGTGATGGGCACCGCGGGCGCGCACCGAGTAGTCGCCCTCCCGCACGGCAGCCAGCATATTGGCGAAGGTTCCCAACGAAAACAACGTTCGCCGCCTGGCCGCCATGCTGAAGCCCCACCAGGCCGCCGCGCACACGACGGTGAGCGTCCAGCGCAGCTCGTGCGAGGCGATCAAGGAATGTCCGGGCAGCCAAAGCAGCAGCAACGCCACCGCCAGCGCCGGTGCGCCGGCCGACAGGCTGAGAAGCAGCAGCGCGGTCTGTGGCCGCAGCCCGCCGGCGGGGTCGAGGGCGGCCTGGGGTTCGCGTTGGTCGCGCGTGGCCATGGCGGAAAGGCGGACTAGTGCCGCGGATGCCTACAAGCCATACCGCTCCATCCGGCGGTAGAGGGCGGCGCGGCTGATACCCAGAGCCTTGGCGGCATGCTGGATATTGCCCCCGGCGCGGTCCAGCGCGGCCCGCACCAGGATGCGTTCGGCATCCTCCAAGGCCAGACCCTCCAGACCGGTCCTGGTCTCCGGCCCGGCGCGCAAACCCAAATGGCTGGCCAGGATCAGGTCGCCGTTGGTCAGCAGTACCGCGCGCTCGATGGCGTGCTCCAGTTCGCGTACGTTGCCCGGCCAGGGGTGTTCCGCCATGGCCTGGAGCGCCGCCGGCTCAAAGCCGTTGACGCTCTTGCGGTAGCGCGCGGCAAACAGCGACAAAAAGTGCGCGGCCAGCGGCGCCAAGTCCTCGCGCCGCTGCCGCAGCGGCGGTACGTGGATAACGATGGTATTCAGGCGGAACAACAGATCCTGCCGGAAGCGTCCCTCGGCCACCTCGCGGTGCAGGTCGGCGTTGGTGGCGGCAATCAGGCGCACGTCCACTTTGCGGGTGCGCGAGGAACCGACGCGCTCCAGCTCGCCGGTCTGCACGGTGCGCAGCAGCTTGGCTTGCTGCGCCATGCTCAGGTTGCCGATCTCGTCCAGGAAGAGTGTGCCGCCCTCGGCCAGCTCGAATCGGCCGACACGGTCCGCCTTGGCGTCGGTGAAGGCGCCGCGCACGTGTCCGAACAACTCGCTCTCGAAAATCCCTTCCGGCAGCCCGCCCAGGTTGACCGTCACCAGCGAGCGCGTGGCCCGCAGGGACAGCGCGTGAATGGTCTTGGCGACCAGTTCCTTGCCGGTGCCGTTCTCGCCGGTGATCAGGATGTTGGCGTCCGAGGGCGCCACCTGGGTAATAAGTTGCAGCACCGGCTGCATGGCGGCGGAGCCGGCGATCATGGCGGGGCGGCCTTCGGCCCGGAGCAGCCGGGTCTCGGCGTCCAGGCGCTGCTCGTGGCGCAGGGCGCGCCGCAACTCCACCTGATTGCGCACAATGGTCAGCAGTCGTTCGTTATCCCAGGGCTTTTCGAGAAAGTCGCGCGCGCCCTGGCGCATCGCCTCGACCGCGATGTCCACCGTGCCCCAGGCGGTCATAATCACGACCGGCAAGGTCGAGTCCACCGCCGCCAGCTTGGGCAGCAACTCCAGCCCCTCGGCTCCCGAGGTGGTGTCGCGCGTGTAGTTCAGATCGAGCAGCACCAGGTCGAACTCCTGTTGCTGTACCGCCGCCAAGGCGGACCCGGGATCTACCGCCAGTTCGGTACGGTACCCCTGCCCTTTGAGCAGGAGCCGCAGCGCCTCGCGCACGTCGCGCTGGTCGTCGCAAATGAGGATCTTGGGCATGCGGCGGCTCCCCGCGTGAGCGGGTTCACGACCGGGTGGTGGCGGTCTCGCTCACCAGCCAGCCGTCCGCCAGTTGGATGATACGGTCGCCAAAGGTGGCGTTCAGCTCGGAGTGGGTCACCTGCACCACGGTGGTGCCCTGGGCGTTGAGCTTCTTGAACAACTCCATGATCTCGCGCCCCTGGGCCGAATGTAGGTTGCCGGTGGGCTCATCCGCCAGGATCAGCTTGGGGCTGGCGATCACCGCACGCGCGATGGCGACCAACTGCTGTTGCCCGCCGGAAAGCTGGTTGGGGTACAGGTCCTTCTTGCCCACGATCTGGAACCGGTCGAGCGCGTCCGCCACCAGCGCCGCCCGCTCCTTGGAGCGGATATCGCGGTAGGACAGCGGCACGTCGAGGTTCTCGTACACCGTCAGATTGTCGAGCAGGTGATAGCTCTGGAAGACAAAGCCGATGTAGCGTTTGTTGATCTCGACCCGCTTTTTGACCGGCAGCGAGTGAATGGGGGTATCGAGAAAGTTGTACTCCCCGGCCCAGACGCTGTCCAGCATGCCCATGATGGAGAGCAGGGTGGATTTGCCCGAGCCCGACGGTCCCATGATGGTGACGAACTCGCCCTCGCGGATGTCCAGGTCGATCTGGCGCAGCGCGTACGTCTTCCCCACCCCGGCGGGATAGGTCTTTTCGAGTTTGCGGAGTTGGATCACTGCAATAGCGTACCTTAATCCGCGCGCAGGCACTCCTGCGGCGCAATATGACTGGCGCGCACCGCCGGCGGAGCGGCCGCCAGCAGCGCCGACATCAGGAGGACGCCCGCCCCCAGAGCCAGCGTCGCCGCATCCACCGCGGACACCTGGAACAAATATGCGGTTAACGAGCGGCAAAGCACCAGGGCCAGCGACAAGCCGATCGCTACCCCGAGGCCCGCGAGGCTCAGGCTGCGTGCCAGGACCGAACGCATGACCTCACCGCCGCTGGCGCCCAAGGCGAGGCGAATGCCCAGTTCGCGGCGGCGGCGCGCCACGTCCTGGGAAATGACCCCGAAAATACCCAGCGCCGCCAGGATCCAGGCCAGCAGCGCAAAGCCGCCAAACAGCGTGGCGCGCAAACGTGGCGCCGCGGTCGCGGTGGCGACCAAGCTATCCATTGAACTGATCGTGACTGGCGTGTCGGGCGAGGCCTCGGCGGCCGCGGCCCGAATGGCGGCGGCCGTATTCCCGCTGCCGCGCACCACCACCCCCAGGGTGGACATGAAGGAGTCGTGCTGCAGGTAACTGACGTAGATCTGCTGCCGGGGCGCGGCGCGCAGCCCACCGTGCTGGGTATTGCCCACCACGCCGATAACGGTGATCCAGCGCGGGTCGCTGTAAAAGCGCAGGCGCTGGCCCAGGGGATTCTGGTGCGGCCAGTATAGGCGGGCGGCGGCGGCGTCAATCACCGCCACCAAGGGCGCATGCTCGCCGTCGCTCGGGCGGAAGTCCCGTCCTTGCAGCAGCGGGATGCCCATGGCGGCAAAGTAGTCCGGACTGGCAACGTGATAGTACGCAAAGGGCGCCTGGGCGACGGAGGTGGCACGTCCGGCGATCTCAAAGCTCCAGTTCGAGTCGTAGCGGGTGAAGGGCACATTTGAGGCGGCGCCCACCACTTGCACGGCGGGGTTGGCCCGCAAGCGTTGTAGGATACCGGTCCACTCCTGCCGCTGCCGATCTCCGCTCAGATCCAGCTGGGCGAGGGTACGCTGCTGCGTAGAGAAGCCCAGCGGAAGAGACTCCAGATGGCGCAGGGTCTGCAACATCAACCCCGCGCCGGCCAGCACCAGCATGGCCAGCGCCAACTCGCCCACCACCAGGGCCTGGCGGAGCCGGGACTGGCGGCGGCTACCGTCGCCGATGGCGCCGCTGCCCTCTTTCAACTGTTCCGATACACGGTGGGGCAGAGCCTGCCAGGCGGGCGCCGCCGCGAACAGCAGCGCCGCCAGAACGGCCACCCCCAGGGCGAACGCGGCCAGCATCCACGCCGGCCCTCCGGGACGCGAACCCGGCAAGGCCACGGGGATCAGCGATCGCAGATAGGCGCCGGCGTCGCTCGCCAGCCAGAGACCCACAGCGCCACCGGCCAAGGCTACGACCAGGCCTTCGATCATCCATTGCCGGGCAAGACGCCAGCGCGTGGCGCCCAACGCCAAGCGCAGCGCCGACTCCCGCTGCCGTCCCGTGGCCCGCACCAAGTACAAATTGGCCAGGTTGGCGCAGACAATTAGGAGCACCAGCCCGGCGGCGGCCCACAAGAGCCACAACAAACTCGAACTGCCGCCGACCAGTTGATCCTGCAGCAAGGCGACCGCGATGCTCTCGTTGGCGTTGGAGTCTGGGTACTGCCTCGACAGCCGCTGGGCGATGGCGCGCATTTCGGTCTGGGCGGACGCCAACGGCACGCCGGGACGCAAGCGGCCGACCACGCCCGGCCAGTTATGGCCGCTGCGCGAGGCGGTGTCGGGCGAGAGGTCGGCGGGAATCCAGATGTCGCCGTTGGCCGGAAGCGCGGCCCCCGGCGGCAGCACACCGACGATGGTGGCCGCGACACCCTCCAGACGCACGGCATGCCCGAGCACCGCCGGACTCGCCCCAAATTCGCGCCGCCAGAGCGCATCGCTAATCACCGCTTCCGGCGCGTGCGCGGTGGATGAGAAGCTTCGCCCCAGTGCGGGCCTTACCCCCAAGATCCGAAAGAACTTCCGGGTCGCCGATGTCCATTCCACCCGCATCGGCTCCCTCGCCCCCAGCAACGTGCCCGGCCCGCCGTTGTATGCCGCGAGCGCGGTGAAACTCGTGGCTTGCCGCTGCCAATCTTGGAAATCGAGCCAGGACGTCGCAAAGGTAACCCCGGTACGCCGGGAACTCGTCGCCAGCGCCACCAGCCGTTCCGGCTGCGCATACGGCAGCGGCCGCAGCACCGTCGCCAGGGTCCCAAACAGCGCGGTGTTGGCGCCGATGCCGAGTCCCAGGATCACCACCGCCACCAGGGTGAACAGCGGCGAACGCCCCAGGGTCCGGATCGCGTAGCGCCAATCCTGCGGCATGGCTACCTCACTTCAGCCGGCCCACGCTGGCGGGCGTCAAGGGCGTACCCAGCGAGATGTGGTACTCGTCGAGCAGCGTGCCGCTGTCCTTGGCCAGCGCTACCTGGGCCACGGCATAGGCCTCTTGCGCCGTGACCACCGCCTGCTGGGCGGTGGCCAACGCCGACTGCGCGGTGAGCACGTCGGTCAGCGCCGCCTTGCCCAGCCTGTACCGATCCTGTGCATCGCTCAACGCCTGCTGCTGCTGCGCGGCGCCCTCCTGGGCAATACGCAGCTGCTCCACTTGACCCTCGAGTTCGATGCGGTCCTCATTGACCAACTCGGTGATGTTGTTCTGATCTTTCTGCAGATCCACGCGCGACTGTGCGTCCTGAATCTCAGCGGTGGCCTCATCGGCCCGGTTGATGCGGTTCCAGACCGGGATGCTGAGCTGAAAACCGGCGCCATAGTCGGGCGACTGGTAAGAAAAAATCTTGCTCAACGAGTTGCCGAAGCCGCCCGGCAGCGGGGACAGGAGACTGCCCGCGGGGCAGGGGAACTGGGCCACCGCGCAATTCACGCCCAAGCCGCTCACGCCACTCGAGGTGTAGGAAGCGAAGACCGCGAGCGACGGCAGCAGTGCGTTCTTGCGGATCTTGACGGTGAGATCGTAATTGCTGACATTGATGCGATCCTCCGCCAGTTGAGGGCTGAAACTCACCGCGCGCGACACCAGTTGGTCCACCGGCGCCAGATTGACCGAGGTGGGCGCCGGCAGCACATCGCTCGGCATCAACCGGGCGGAGATCACGGTCGGGCTCCACTGCTTGGTGAGGAACGACTTGAGCTTGCTCACCGCCTTGTTGAAGTTCGTCTGCGC
>DATNAC010000152.1:0-18626 GCA_035573035.1 Terriglobales bacterium | reverse complement strand
GGTCAGCAACACCTCGGGCGCGCCCGGCGACATCACCCTCTCCAACAACACCACCGGCCTCACCCTGACCAAAGCCGTCACCGGCCAAAACGCGGCTTTTACTTTGGACGGCGTCAGCCTGGCCAGCACCTCCAACGCCGCCACCGGCATCCTTCAGGGCGTCACCATCGACCTGCAAGGCGCCAGCGGCTCGCCGGTGACGATCTCGGTCTCGCCCGACACCACCCAGGCCACCGGCGCTATCCAAAGTTTCGTTAGCGCCTACAACGCCGTCATCCAGTCGCTCAATACCCAGTTCGCCTACGATCCCAATACCCAGAGCACCGGCCCCTTGGGTAGCGACGGCACCATCATGCAATTGCAGCAGCAGTTGCTGGGCGACGCGGCCTTCGCCATCAGCGGCAACGCCGGCGACACCAACTTGGCCTCGATTGGCGTGAACATGAACGAGGACGGCACGCTCACCGTGGACAGCTCGGCTCTGAACGCGTCCATGGCTTCGAATTACAACGCCGTCCTCAACCTGTTCCAGCAGGTGACGCCGGCCGGCTTCGGCCAGAACTTCGACAACGATCTGCTCACCCTGACCGATCCTACCCAGGGGCCGCTCGCCGTGGATCAACAGGGGATTACCCAGACCACCGCCGGTCTGAACCAGCAGATCGCGGACTTCCAGACCCAACTCGACGCCCAGCAGCAGGAATTGCTGCAGCAGTACAGCCAGGTGGCGGTCACCCTGCAGGAAATGCCCACCATGATCAGCCAGGTGCAAAGCCAGTTGGCCTCGGTGTAACCCATGAACGCCGCCTCCTCCTATCAACGCAACTCTCTCGAAGGCGCCAGCCCGATTGGTCTGGTGGTGTTGTTGTACCAGCACGGCGCGGCCGGTCTGCGTCGCGCCATCGCCGCCTTGCGGGCGGGAGAGGTCGAGGCTCGCACCAACGCCCTGCATCGCGTGTTGGCGATCGTCGCCGAGCTGAAGTCGGTGCTGGATTTCGAACACGGGGGCGTGGTCGCCCGCCAGTTCGCGCAGTTCTACAGCCTGGCCGAACGCATGATTTTGGACGCCAGTTGCCGTCAAGACGCGGAACCGCTCGAGCAACTTCTTGGGCAGTTCGAACGCATCCAGGCGGCCTGGCAACAGGTGGATTCCCGCCCCGTTGAGGGCCGGAGCGGGCCCACCTATTCTCTGCCCGGCGACGCGGGTGCCGCCGGCGAGACGAGGACGGCATGGAAAGCCTGATCCCGCTGCCCTTCGCCGCCGAGAACGCCGCCCTGCGCGAGTTCCTGTCGGAGGCCGCCGCGCAAACCGATGGGCGCGACCCGTGCTGGTTTACTCCCGGCCGGGCGCACCAGGTGGCCATGCTGCTGCATCGCGGCCAGACCCTGCTCGCCTCTCCTCACTGGCCTCAGCCCGACGCCGCACGCCAGCGCGCGCTCTACCTGGAGCACCTGCGCCGGCTGCTGCCGGTGCTGTGCACGCTCCAGGACCAGTTGCACGTCACCGCCCGCCGCCTGCAACAGGAGTGCGCCCACCGCGATGCGGCGCGCTCCTGGCTCGCCGGGCAAATAGCCACGGAGTAGCGCCGCGGCGGCGGACATGGCGAAATCCATCCTCATCGTGGACGCCTCGCCCGTGATGCGCCGCATCATCGAGCGCTCGCTCCGCATGGCCGGCCTGGAGCTGGGGCGGGTCTGGGAGGCGGCCGACGGCGAGGCGGCGCTGCGCCTGGCGCTCGAACACCGCCCCGAGCTGGTGTTGACCGAACTCAATCTCGCCGCCATGAGCGGCCTGGACCTGCTTCGCCAACTGCGCGCCGCGGAGGCGACCCGGGATGTGCCGGTGGTGATCATCACCAGCCAGGCCGGCGAAGCCCACGTCCGCCAAGCCCTGGCCCTGGGCGCGGGCGGCTATATCCGCAAGCCCTTCACTGCCGATCAGGTCAAGGACTACATCGTCCCCCTGTTCCAGTAACCTCGACGGCCATGCGATAAGCGCAGCGGGGCGCAGGGGCCCCGCGTAGCGCCCTCGATGTCTGCGAGCGCGGGCGGCAAAGCCGGGCGCCCGCGCGCACGATTGAAGTCGCTATATCCGCAAGCCCTTCACTGCCGATCAGGTCAAGGACTACATCGTCCCCCTGTTCCAGTAGATCCCCTAGAACGCACGCCTCCGTCGAATTCTTAGAATATGGTGGCCCTTCAGTTGCAAGACTTCCGGCATGGGAAGCGGGATCTATGCGGCTTGCTCGGCGCTGATGGCGCGGTCCCAGGCGCTCGACATCCTGTCGAACAACCTGGCCAACGTCAACACCACCGGCTATAAAGCCGAGAGCCAGTTCTACCAGGCGCTCAACGCCGCCGGGGCCAACGCCCCGGGCGCGCTCAACGCCGCCGTCAATCAGTTTGGTATCGTCTCCGGCGAGGGCCTCAACCTCGCCGCCGGAGCCATGGAAAAAACCGGCAACCCGCTCGACCTCGCCCTGCGCGGCCCCGGCTTCCTGGAAGTGCAAACCGCCGCCGGGCGCGCGTATACCCGCGCCGGCAATCTGCAAGTCGCCGCCAACGGCACGCTCGAAACCAGCCAGGGCGACCCGGTGCTGGCGGTGGGGCCGCCGCCCGGGCTCACCAACGATAAGCCTTTGGTCATTCCCAGCGGTGAGGTGTCCATCAGTCCCGACGGTACGGTCTCCGTAGCCGGCGCGCTGGTGGGCAAGCTGCGCCTGGTGGAGTTTCCCGCCGGCACCCCGCTCAGTCCGCTCGGCGACGCCTACTTCTCGGCTCCCGCCGGCAAAGCCCAGGCGGCAACGCAAACCGCGATCGCCAGCGGCGCGTTGGAATCTTCTAATGTCAACGCCATCACCTCCGAGACGGACTTGATCGGTCTCCAGCGTCACTACGACCTGTTGGAGCGCGCCCTCAAAATCCTCAACACCGATTTCGATCAGACCGCGTCCGTGGATCTCCCCCGGGTCAGCTAGTTCAGGAGTCACTGCCACATGTTTCGCGCCCTCCACACCGCCGCCAGCGGCATGCTGGCCCAACAACTCGATCTGGACAACATCGCCAACAACCTCGCCAACGCCAGCACCACCGGTTTCCGCCGCCGCCGGCTCGAGTTCGAGGACCTGCTCTACCAGAACCTTGTGGTCTCGGGATCGGCCGCAACCCAACAGACCACGGTCGCCAGCGGCCTGCAGATCGGCTTGGGCACGCGCTCGGCTTCGACCGAGCTGGTGCAGTCGCAGGGCGACCTTGACACCACCAACAACCCGCTCGATCTGGCCATCGAGGGCAATGGTTTCTTCCAGCTCAAGATGCCCGACGGCACCATGGCCTACACCCGCGCCGGGACCTTCCAGCTCGACGCCCAGGGCCATGTGGTCACCGCCGACGGCAATCCGCTCCAACCCGATATCGCCATCCCGCTCAACGCCACCAACGTCAGCATTGGCCAGGATGGCACCGTCTCCGCCACCCTGCCGGGACAGGCCAACGCCCAGATCGTGGGCACCATCACTCTCGCCGCCTTCCCCAACCCCGGCGGCCTCCAAAGCGAGGGTCAGAACCTGTTCACGCCCACCACCGGCAGCGGCGCCGCCATCCTCGGCAACCCCGGTGGTCCCGAAGGCCTTGGCCGCATCCAGCAGGGCGCGCTCGAGGAATCCAACGTCAATGTCGTGGATGAGTTCATCCAGATGATCGCCGCGCAGCGCTCCTACGAAGCCAACTCCAAGGTGGTCAAAGCCGCCGACGAGATGTTCGTGGATCTCAACAACCTCACGCAATGATCCTCGTGCTCGCATCGCTGCCGCTCGCGCTGGGCCTGGCCGCACCGCCCCCGCTTCGCCATCCGGTGGCGGAGGGAGAGGTGCGCCGCGCCGTCGAACTGTATCTGCATCGCGGTGTCGCCCCCGGCACCCTGCAATTCGACGCCCCTTGGACCACTGCCGCCGACTCGCGCGTGCAGGTCGTCTCCGTGCGGGCCGACGCCGCCCGCTCCGCGCTTGCGCTGGAGTGCCGCCTACCCGGCGATACCACTCTTCTGCCCTTCCTGGTTCTGGTGCGGCTGCCCGCGGGATCGCCTGCCCTGGCGCAACCCGCGGCATCGCCGTCGCTCCACCCACCCGCGCCGGCACTGGTCGCTGCGGGACATGTCGCGGCTTTAACCATCGCGGCGAGCGGCTTTGCTCTTACCTCCAACGTCATGCCGCTCCAGAGCGGACGCGCCGGCGACCGCATCCGCGTCGTCAACCTCTCCACCCACGCCGTGCTTGCGGTCGAGGTCACGGGCCCCAACCAGGTGAGGAGCATGCCCCGCACTCTTGAGGTACTGCATGCCGGCCGTTAAAACCGTGATCGCCACGCTGACGCTGGCCGGGAGCCTCCACCTCATGGCGCAGGCTCGCCGCCCCGCACCGCCGCCGCCTGCGAGCCCCGCCCAGGCCGCGCTCGACGCCTACCTGGTGCGCGTGCGCCAAATCGCGCTCGCCTCCACCACCACCCCCGGCAGCCTGTGGAACCCCAACGGCCGCTATGCCAACCTCTCCACCGACTACAAGGCGCAGAACCTCAACGACCTGATCACCATCCACATCATGGAGGCCACGCAGGCCACCGGCAGCGGGACCTTGCAATCGAAGCGGCAGTTCGACGCCACCTCGGGATTCACCGGCCTCTTTGGCGCGCTCAGCCAAACCAACCGCCTGCAGAACCTCTTCTCACCGGCCTCCTCCTCGGAGCTGGACGGCCAGGCGCAAACCGCCTCCACCAGCCAGCTCGAAACCAGCCTCACCGGGCGCGTGGTGGATCTGCTCCCCAACGGCTTCCTGGTGGTCGAGGCGGTGCGCACCATTTCCATGAACAACCAGCAGGAAACGGTGATCGTGCACGGCGTTGTCCGCCCGGCCGATATCGCCCCCGACAACTCCGTGCTCTCCACCCAGGTGGGCGAGTTGGAAGTGGACCTGCAAGGCAAGGGCGTCATCAGCGAGAACACCCGCCCGCCGGTGGGGTGGATGCGCCTGATGCTGCACTGGCTGACCTTCTAACCCCATGCGACTCACCGCCGCCATCCTGCTTCTCGCCGCCCTTGCGGCCGCCGCGCCCACCCCTCCCCGCACCTCGCCAGCGCGGCACCGGGATGGAGTTCCGGAGCCCCGTCCCGGTGCAAGCATAAGTGGGGCGCACGGCGTACCCGTGCTGGGGCCCGCACCCATGAATGTCCCCATCAGCGACATCACCACCGTCGCCGGGGTGCGTGACAACCTGCTCGTCGGCTATGGCCTCGTCGTCGGCCTGCAAGGCACCGGCGACCGGCAACAGACCCTGTTCACCACCCAGACCCTGGGCAACGTCCTCCAGAAAATGGGCGTGCAGATCCCGCCGGCGCAGGTCATGGTCAACAACGTGGCCGCGGTCTTCGTCACCGCCACGCTGCCGCCGTTTGCGCGGCCGGGGATGCGGATTGACGTTACCGTCTCCTCCACCGGCGACGCGCGCAGCCTGGCCGGCGGCCTGCTGCTGCTCAGCCCGCTCCACGGCCCCGACGGCGACGTGTACGTCGAGGCCCAGGGACCGCTCACCGTGGGCGGCTTCAGCGCCAGCGGCGGACAGTCGCGCGTCCAGGTCAACCAGACCAACGTCGGCATCATTCCCGCCGGCGGCATCGTCGAGCGCGACACCGCCGTGGACCTGCGCCAGCTCAAGCAGCTCTCGCTGCTGTTGCGCGAGCCCGACTTTATCACCGCGCAAGCGGTGGCCTCGGCCATCAACCAGACGCTGGGTCCGAGCTACGGCCGCGCCTCGCTGGCGCGCGCGGTGGATAGCCGCGAAATTGACGTGCAGTGGCCGCCCGACCTCACCGCCATCCCGCGCTTCCTGGCGCAGGTGGAGGCCATCCCGGTGGCGGTGACCCCGCCCGCGCGCGTGGTCGTGGACGAGCGCACCGGCACCATCGTCATCGGCAACAACGTGGGCCTGGGCCCGGTCTCCATTCTGCATGGCGACTTGGCGATCGAGATCACCACCAGCTACACCGCCAGTCAGCCCACGCCCTACTCGAGCGGCGGCAAGACGGAACTCGTGCCCCAGACCACGATCACCTCGAAGGACAGCCCGGCCTCCAAAATCAGCCTCAAACCCGGCGCCACCGTCCAGGACCTGGTCAACGGCCTCCAGGCGATCGGGGCCACGGCGCGCGATATCGTGAGCATCCTGCGCGCCATCAAAGCGGCCGGTGCCATGGAAGCCGAGTTGGTGGTGATCTGATGCATCTGCCGCCTATCACCCCGCACCTCGCTGTCCCCGGCGCATCCGGCTCCCAGGGCGGCCCTGACTCCGCCAAGGCGCGCCAGTTGCGCCAGGCGGCCCAACAGTTCGAGGGCATGCTGATCAGCACCCTCTGGAGCGGCTTTCAAAACGACCCGATGACCGCCCCCGACGACAGCGATCCGGCGGCGGATAATATACGGACTCTAGGAATGCAGGCCATGTCCACGGCGCTTTCGGCGCGGGGCGGCCTGGGCTTCGCCACCCTGGTGGAGCGCCAATTGATGCCCTCCGCGGCCTCTAACGCCAGCGCAGCCCCGGCATGGGGCATCCGGGGTCCCCATGCCGGGGCGAGCATAGGCGGGGCGCGCGGCGCAGCCGCGTGGGGGCCCGCACCCTCATTAAAGCCGGGCGGGGCGGAGGCCGATAAGGCCACTAAGGCTTCGAGCCCCAAGAACGTCCCGCAGGGAGGCCCGGAATGAGAATCCCCAGCCAAGCACCGCTCAGCATCGCCACTTTGCCCAGTCCGGCGTCCGCGCCGGCGGCTCCGCAGAGCGGCGGTGCGGGCAGCGGCCCCAGCCGCGCCGGGGAGGATCATACCAGTTGGGGCACCGCCCTGCACGCGTTGAGCGCGCAGGCCATGCAACAACCCGAGGTGCGCAGCGATCTTGTGGCCCATTTTCGAAGCCGGATTGCGTCCGGCACCTACGCGGTGCCGGCCAGCAGCGTGGCCCAAGCCATGCTCGCCGATCCGCTCACCGGCTTAGGCGGCGAGGGGAATGGCGCATCCACCGACTGAATCCCACAACAGCGCGTGCTCGGCGCGGGGGGTGCCGCCCGTGGCCCCGGCCGGCGAACTGCGAGATGGCATGTTTGAATGGCTGGAGCAGCGCCGGCGTTTCATGGAGGAGCTGGGCCAAGCCCTGCGCGACGGCTTCGAAGCGGTGGCGGCCTTCAACGCCCCAGCCTACCTCGATTGCGTCGAGCGCCAGGAAGATCTCTGTCAGCGCCTCACCCGCCACGACCGCGCCATGCCGGCCCCACCCCTGGACCGCGCCGAAAGGGAGCGTGCCGCGGCCGAGCTCAGCCGCATGAACCGCGAACTCCAGGAGCTGGCCGATGTGCAGAAGGCGCTGATCGAGCACGGTGGCCGTTCGGTGCGCAGCTTCCAGCGGGTGTGGGCGATGGGCGACCCGGGCTACCGCCGGCCGCAGGACTAAACGTTATGGGACTCTTCGGAATTCTCTCGATCGCCAACCAGAGTCTCCAGGCGCAGCAGGCCGGCCTCGAAGTCTCGGCCAACAATATCGCCAACGTCAACACTCCCGGCTACACCCGCCAAGTCGCCACGCTCGCCGAAAATGCCCCCGCCCCCGGCTCTATCGGGGGCGGGGGCGGGGTCGAGGTACAGCAGATCCAGAGTATCCGCGACTCGGTGCTCGAGATCCGGCTCAACCAGGAAACCCAGAACCAGAACAAGCTGACCGCGCTGCAGCAGCAATTGTCGCCGGTGGAAACCCTGTTCGGCACCACCGGGGGCGCGGGCCTGGGCACTGCCATTGACAGTTTCTTCAGCAGCCTGCAGCAGCTCTCCACCAACCCCAGCGACGGCTCCGAACGGCAATCGGTGCTGACCGCGGCGCAAACCATGGCCCAGACCTTCCAGCAGGTGGCGCAGGCGGTGTCGCAGCAGAGCTCCGGCGCCAACCAGGAGGTCGTCCAAAACGTCGCCCAGGCCAATACCCTGCTCACCCAGATCGCTTCCCTCAACGGACAGGTCGCCGACGCCCAGAACAGCCAGGAGGACAGCAGCGAGTTGGTGGACCAGCGCACCAACCTTGTGCGCTCGCTCGCCGGCATCATGGACTTCAACGTCAGCGACGGCGGCAGCGGACAGGTAACGCTCACCACCAATTCCGGCGCGCCGCTGGTGGTTGACACCGTCGCCACCCCGCTGACCACCGGGAACTCGGGCACAGGGGTGCAGGACGTGTTCTCGAATGGCACCGACATCACCGCCAGCATCGGCGGCGGCAGCTTGGCCGGCCTCATCCAGGCGCGCGACCAAACTCTGCCGCAGCTCTCCGCCCAGCTCGACCAGTTGGCCAGCGGCATCGCCAATGCGGTCAACGCCCAGAACCAGAGCGGTTTTAACGCAAGTGGGGCCGCCGGCGGCAACCTCTTCACCCCGCCCCCGGCCACCGGCGCCGCCGCCAGCATGGCGCTCGCCACCAACGATCCCAACGCCATCGCCGCCAGCGCCGACGGCACCCCCGGCGACAACAGCAATCTGCTCGCCATGGAAGGGATCCAACAACAGGCCGTCTCGAATGGACAGACGCCCGACAGCGCCTACTCCAACATCGTCTCCTCCTTCGGCAGCGTCCTCTCCGCGGCCAACACCCAGCAGCAGGCTTCCAGCCTGGTCCTGACCCAGTTGCAGAATCAGCGGGCGGCGGTGTCGGGGGTCTCGCTCGATGAAGAAAGCATCAACCTGGACCAGTTCCAGAGCGCCTTCCAGGCCGCCGCGCGCGTGGTCAGCGTGATCAGCTCGCTCTCCTCGCTCGCCATTGATCTGGGGAAGGATTAAGCCGCATGTATTCCCGCATCACCACCGACTTGATGAACAACAACCTGCTGCAGGCGCTCAACATCACCCAGCAGGGCCAGAACGACGCGCTCACCGCGCTCGAAACCCAGCGCCGGGTCAACGTCCCCTCCGACGATCCCGCCGCCGCCGCTCTCTACAGCGACAACCTGGCCGCCAACTCCCAGGTCACCCAGTACCTCCAGAACATCAATAGCCTCAATGGCAACCTCCAGGTGGGCGACGCCGCCCTGGGCTCGGCCGTGTCGTTGATCACGCGCGCCGTGACGCTCGGGGTTTCGGGCTCCAGCGGGACGCTCTCCGCCACCGACCAGCAGGCCCTCGGCCAGGAAGTGGGCGAGATCCAGAAGCAGATGATCTCGATCGCCAACTCCACCTTCCAAGGCGTTTCGGTCTTCGGCGGTACCGCCTCCGGCCCCGCCTACGCCGCCAGCGCCACCAGCCCCGATGGGGTGGTCTACCAGGGCAACGACACCGTCAATCAGGTGGAAATCGCCCCCGGCGCCAAAGTCCCGGTCAACGTGCCCGGCAGCCAGATCTTCCAGAACGCCAACGGCAGCGTCTTCCAGGCGCTCAACGATCTGAAGACCGCGCTCGACAACGGCAACGCGTCCGACGCCCAGACCGCGGTCGGCGAGCTCAACCAGGGTCTCAACCAGCTCGGCCAGCAGCGCGTGTTCTACGGCAGCACCATTGACCGCCTCAACACCACCTCGACCTATCTCAACAACGAGCAGCTCAACCTGACCCAGCAGCAAAACACTCTGGTCGGCGCTGACTTGTCCGCCTCCATCACCGACCTCTCCACCGCGGAACTCGCCCGTAACGCCATCCTCGCCGCCGGCAGCCGCATCAACCAAGCCAGCCTGCTCAACCAACCCGGCGGTTAGGCGAAAACCGAGTGGGGAGCGCATACGCTACCATGAGGTTCTATGCGACTCCGACCGGGTTTAGGCCTCCTGTCCACTCCAGCTGGCGCCGCGTGCCTTGCCGCGCTGCTTTCCGCGCCCGGCTTGCGCGCACAGGCGCCCCCGCCGCGCCAGGTCGCTATCGCCGCCTCGGTGGACTCGCGCCAGCTTCCCATGGACCGCGGCGCCGCCGCCGTCTGGCAGAGCCTGCAGAAGCTCCACACCCGCGCCAGCCTGCTCATGGTCACTGCCCATCCCGATGACGAGGATGGCGGCCTGCTCGCCACCGAATCCCGCGGCCGCGGCGTCCGCGCCGCCCTGCTCACCCTCAACCGCGGCGAGGGTGGCGAGAACCTGATGTCCGACGACTTCTACGACGCCCTGGGCCTGGTGCGCACCCAGGAACTGCTGGCCGCCGACCGCTACTACGGCGTCCAGCAGTACTTCACCCGCGTCATTGATTTCGGCTTCTCCAAAACCAAGGAGGAAACCCTCGAGAAGTGGGGCCACGACCGCGTTCTGGGCGACGCCGTCCGCGTGGTCCGCATGACCCGGCCGCTGGTGGTGACCTCGGTCTTCGTCGGCGGCCCCAGCGACGGCCACGGCAATCACGCCACCGCCGGCCAGATGGCGCAGGAGGTCTACAACGCCGCAGGCGATCCCACCAAGTTTCCCGAGCAGTTGCGCGAAGGCCTGCGCCCCTGGAAACCGCTCAAGGTCTATGCCCGCGTCCCGGTGCGCGCCTTCACGCCCCGGGGCATCTACGACTCCGCCAGCCAGGTCTACACCCCGGGCCGGATCTTCGACTTCGTGCACCAAACCTGGATCGAGGGCCAGCCCAGCATCACCGTGAACGTCCAGGAGGGTGGCTACGACCCGCTCATGGGAGAAAGCTTCACCCAGGCGGCGCGCCAGGGCCTGGGCCGGCAGCGCAGCCAGAACGGCGGCATCGGCGTCCCCGACCCGGGGCCCTCGAGCACGCCGTACCACCTCTATGCCTCGCGCGTGAAGTCCGGCGCCACCGAAACCGGCTACTTCGACGGGATCGACACCTCGCTCACCGGCATCGCCGCGCTGGCCCCCGGCGAGGACACGGCCTCCTTGCGCGCCGGGCTGGCGCAGATCAACCAGCACGTCGAGGCGGCCCTGCACGGCTTCCAGGCCGCCTCTCCCGATGGCATCGCGCCCGAACTGGCTCAAGGGCTCGCCGCGACCAACGCGCTCATCCAAACCGTGCGGAGCGGGCCGCTCTCCGCCCAGGCCAAGTACGATGTGCTGCACGAGCTCCGCATCAAGCAGGCACAGTTCAATAACGCCTTGCTCGAAGCCTTGGGGGTATCGCTCTCCGCCCGTCTCGCCGGTGCCGGCGGCGGTCCCGGCGCGACCGCCCCGGTGGTGATCCCGGGCGAGCGCGTCAACGTGGACGTGCACCTCAACAATCCCTCCGGCCAGTCCATCGAGCTCGACGGCCTGGAACTGCGCGGCTTTGCGGCCACCGTGCGAAGCTCCGCGGCGGCGGTGCCGCTGGCGCATAACCAGAGCCACACCGCCCGTCTCAGCATCACCGTTCCGGAAAACGCCGCCTACACGCGGCCCTACTACTCACGGCCGAACATCGAGCAGCCCTACTACGACATCTCCGAACCCGCCGACGTGACCCTGCCGGCCGCCCCCTATCCTCTGGAAGCCTGGGCGGAGTTGCGCTACCAGGACGTTACCCTGCACATCGGCCAGGTAGTCGCCAGCGTGACCAAGGTCAATGGCGACGTGGTCGAAAACCCGGCGGTGGTGGCTCCGGCCATCTCGGTGGCGATCGCGCCCAAGATCGGCATTCTGCCTTTGCCGGCTTCGGCTTTTGACCTCACCGTCACCGTCCACAGCAACGTGCCGGGCGAGGCGGAAGGCGCGGTCAACTTGCGCCTGCCACAGGGATGGCAAGCCGCCCCGGCGAGCGCCGCCTTTCTTCTGCAACACGCCGGCGAGGAGCAGCCCATCCGCTTCCGGGTGCAGCCGGGCGCGGTCTCGACCGGCAGCTATACCATCACCGCCGACGCCCTCTATGCCGGACGCCATTACGAGGAGGGCTATCACACCGCCGGCTACGCCGGCCTGCGTCCCTATAATCTCTACTCGCCGGCCACCTATGCCACGCGCGGAGTGCCGGTGCAAGTGGCGCCGCATTTGAATATCGGCTACGTCGCCGGCACCGGCGACAGCGTGCCGCAGGCTCTCACCAACCTCGGCATCACGGTGCACATGTTGGGCGCGGCCGAACTGGCCTCGAGCAACTTGAGCGGTTTCGACGCGATCGTGCTCGGCATCCGCGCCTACGCCGCCCGTCCCGACCTGCGCTCCTACAACGGACGCCTGCTCGATTACGTCAAGAACGGCGGCGTGCTGATCGTCCAGTATGGAACCGCCGAGTTCGACCACAACTACGGCCCCTATCCCTACACCCTCGGCGGCAACGGCGCCACCGTGGTGGACGAGACCAGCGCGGTGGACATCCTGACGCCTCGGAACCCTGTGCTGAGCATGCCCAATAAGATCACCGCCGCCGACTTTCAGGGCTGGGTCGAGGAGCGCGGCCACGGCTTCATGGCGAGTTGGGACGCGCACTATACCCCGCTGGTCTCCATGCACGACCCCGACCAGCCGCCGCAAAAAGGCGGCCTGCTCTACGCCGAGTATGGCAAGGGCGTCTATGTCTACGAGGGCCTCGCCCTCTACCGGCAGTTGGCGGATGGCGTTCCGGGCGCTTACCGTATCATCGCCAACCTGCTCAGCCTCTCCCGGCGCCCCCGATAAGCGGAGCGGGCGCCGCCCGCGAGCGCTCCCGATGTCTGCGAGCCGGGCGGCGAAGCCGGGTGCCCGGCGCATACAGAAACGCCGCTTACCGTATCATCGCCAACCTGCTCAGCCTCTCCCGGCGCCCCCGATAAGCGGAGCGGGCACCGCCCGCGAGCGCTCCCGATGTCTGCGAGCCGGGCGGCGAAGCCGGGCGCCCGGCGCATACAGAAACCTCACGCCGGCTCTGCGGCCGCGAACTGCAGTTGCGTCAGGAACGACTCACCCGCTCCAAGCGTGAACCCAAAGTTCGCGGCAATGGTCTGGCCGATGTCGGCGAGCGAATCGCGCGTCCCCAGGTCCACCGCTTGCACGCCCGGGGCGTAGGCCAACAGCGGCACGAATTCCCGGGTGTGGTCCGTGGATTCGGTGGTCGGGTCGCAGCCGTGGTCGGCGGTCAGGATCAGCAGGTCGGCCGGACCGAGTCGGGCCACGATGCGGCGCAGGTACGAATCGGCCTCCTCCAGCGAGCGGGCATAGCCCTCGACGTCGTTGCGGTGGCCGTACAGCATGTCGAAATCCACCAGGTTGACGAAGAGCAGCCCCTGGGGAAACGCCTCCAGCGCCAGAAGCGTCTTTTCGAGCCCGTCGGCGTTGCCGCGCGTGGAAACGTGCGAAGCGATACCGCGGCCCAGGAATATATCGAAGATTTTGCCCACCGTGTGCACCGGTATGCCGCGCGTGGCGAGTTGGTCGAGCAGCATGCCCTGGGGCGGCGGCACCGCGAAGTCGTGCCGGTTACGGGTGCGCTGAAAACCGCGTTGGGCGTCGCCCACGAAGGGCCGGGCGATGACCCGCCCCACTTGCCACGGCCCCTGCAGCAGCGCGCGTGCGGCGGCGCACATATCGTAGAGTTGCGCCAGCGGGATGATGGCTTCATGCCCCGCCAGCTGAAAGACGCTGTCGGCCGAGGTATAGACGATGGGATAGCCGGTGCGCAGGTGCTCCGGGCCCAGGCGCTGAATGATCTCCGTGCCGCTGGCGGCAAGGTTGCCCAGGGTAGGGCGTCCAATGCGGCGCTCAAAGGCCGCGATCAGGTCGCGCGGGAAACCATCGAGGAAGGTGGGAAAGCCAGGATCGAGGATAATCCCCGCCATCTCCCAGTGTCCGGTGGTGGTGTCCTTGCCCTCGGAGCGCAATGCGCACTTGCCGAAGCTGGCGCGGGGCGGCTCGCTGGCCGAAATGCCGCCCAGGGGGCGGATATGCCCCAGGCCCAGCGATTCGAGTACCGGCAAGCGGCAGGGCCGTTCGGCGAGCACATGCCCGAGCGTGTCGCTCCCCGCGTCCGAGGGTCCAAACCGGCCGGCGTCGGGCATCGCGCCGATTCCGACGCTATCGAGCACCAGCAGCAGCACGCGCTCGAAGCGCGGACGGGACGGCTTCAGGATTTGCGGCGGGAGGCCCACATCACTCCAATGCCCAAACCGGCCAAAGCGCTGGTTTCCCAAGCCTGGAGATGCGGTAGATTTTGCAGGACGCCCCCACCCGTCGGGGTCGCCGGCAGCAGCGGCAGCAGGCCCAAGATGCAGCCGGCCAGCAGCAGTGCCAAGCCGAACCACGTGCCGCGGTGGGTCATAGGAAATGGAGGCAGGGGTTGGTGGACGTGAGGGGGATCGAACCCCTGGCCTCCGCGTTGCGAACGCGGCGCTCTCCCAGCTGAGCTACACGCCCCCGAATTCCGAATTTTAGCACGGCGGGCCGGGCCGGGAGAAAAAGCGCGCGGCGCGCCGCCGCGCCGGCGGCCCCATTCGCTGGGGGCGGCCTCAGCCCGCGGCGGCCGCCCCACGGGGCGAGGATTTCGGCCGCGGCCGCGGCCGCGGCCGAAATCGGGGACCGCCGGACGGCGTTTCCTCGGGCAGGGGCAGCAGCGGCGCCACCTCGGCCAGCCCCGGGCACTCGCTGCACTCGATCAACTCCAGCTCGCAGCGCATAAAGGCCCCGCTGCGCGCCGCATCGAGAATGTAAAGACGCGCTTCCGCCACGCTCGTGAACAGCGAAAGCACCGACCCGGGCGCGAAACCCGTGGCCGGACCGGGATTCTTGACGCGAACCGCAAACAACGCCATAAACAACGCTCCTGTTTGCGCAGTGCCGCCAAGTATATCATGAGCGATATGTACTGTACACGATATGTCGGCGGCGCCCCGCGCGGTTCGCGCCGGCGCGCGGGAAAGCGGTGCCGCAAGGGGCTTCGTCCCGGGGACGGTACAATAAACCAGTCGGCATACGGGCGGGCAATCGCGGCGCCGGGCTGGTTCGCCAACCCGGGGTCGAGGAAAGTCCGGACTCCGCAGGGTAGCGTGCTGGCTAACGGCCAGGGGTGGGGTTCCATATAGCCCCGCCACGGACAGTGCCACAGAAAATATACCGCCCCGGGGTTTCGGCCCCGGGGTAAGGGTGAAAGGGTGCGGTAAGAGCGCACCGCCCCGCTGGCGACAGCGGGGGCAGGGCAAACCCCACGTGGAGCAAGACCAAATAGGGGAGGGAGGGCTGTCCCGGCCCGTTATCCAACTCCCGGGTAGGTCGCTAGAGACGGCCAGCAATGGCCGCCGTAGAGGAATGATTGCCGCGGCGGCGGCGCAAGCCGTCGCCGCACAGAATCCGGCTTACAGTCCGCTTGCCGACACACATCATGGCCGATCAGGAAATACAACCCGCCCGCAACCTCTCCGGCGCCGTCCGCCCGCCCGGGGATAAGTCCCTCTCCCACCGCTGCGCCCTGCTGGGCGCGCTGGCGGAGGGCGACTCGGTGCTTGAGAACTTCGCCACCGGGGCCGACTGCCAGAGTTCGCTGGCCTGCATGGCGGCACTGGGCGCCGCCGTCGAGCGCGATCCCGCAACCGGCAAGGTCACCGTCCACGGCGTTGGCCTGCACGGCCTGCGGGCGCCCGCCGGTCAACTCGATGCCGGCAACTCCGGCTCCACGCTGCGCATGCTCAGCGGCATCCTGGCCGCGCAACCCTTCCCCACGGCGATCGGAGGCGACGCCTCGCTGCAGCGCCGACCCATGCGCCGCATCCTCACCCCGTTGCGCGAGATGGGCGCCCGCATCCAGGCGGCCGACGGCGATCGCCCCCCGCTGTCCTTTGCCGGAACGGACGCGCCGCTCCGCGCCATGGATTACACCCTGCCCGTCGCCAGCGCCCAGGTGAAATCCGCGATCCTCTTCGCCGGCTTGTACGCCCAGGGGACCACCGTGGTCGGCGAGCCCCTCACTACCCGCGATCACAGCGAGATCCTATTGCGCCATATGGGCGCCCCGATTCACCGCCGCCGTGGTACTCCCGCGCGCATCGAGATCGAGGGTCCGGTCGAGAAACTCTCCCCGCTCGGCGACTTCCGCATCCCCGGCGACCCCAGCTCGGCGGCGTTCTTTCTCTGCGCCGCCGCCGCCTTCGCCGAGGGCGACATCCTGGTCTCCGACGTCTCGCTCAACCCCACGCGTTCAGCCCTGCTCGACGTGCTGGCGCGCATGGGCGCCAAGGCCGAAATCGTCTCGGTCGCCGATCAGGCCGGCGAGTTGGCCGGCACGCTGCACCTCGCCTCCCACGGCAAGAAGCTGACCGGGACCACGATCGCCGGAGAAGAGGCCGTGGCGCTGATTGACGAGGTGCCCATCCTCGCCGTACTCGCCACCGCCACCCGCGACGGCATCGACTTCCAGGACGTGGGCGAGCTGCGGGTCAAGGAAAGCGACCGCATCGCCACCATCGCCGCGAACTTGGCCGCCATGGGCGCCCGCTGCGACGTCCGCCCCGACGGCCTCTTCGTCCCCGGCCAGCAGCGCCTCCACGGCGCCCGCCTCCCGAGCCACCACGACCACCGCATCGCCATGGCCTTCGCCGTCGCCGCCCTGCTCGCCGAAGGCCCCAGCGTGATCGGCGACGCCGAATGCGCCGCCATCTCGTTCCCCGAGTTCTACACCAACCTGGAGCGCCTGGCGGAGCGCTGATCCGTCGTGGCGGCTCTCCACGGCCATTGACTTGACCGTGTCCTCCCGCCAAATGTACATTGGGTAGGTACTGAATGTACATTAGGGAACACCGATTATGGCAAGCCGCTCGCTGGCGGTGAAGAAGGTCACCGCAACGGATTTTCGGGGGAAACTTAAGACCTACCTGAGCCGTGCCACCGCCAATCAGGTGGTGCTCGTGGAAAACCGCCGCCAGCCGCCGAAATATCTAGTGGACAAAAACTTCTTGGATTCGCTGGTTCAGGAGCGCGATTCCATGCTCGCCACCATGGAAATTCTGGCCGACCGCGAGCTTACCGATCGCTTGCTGGCACTCGCCGCAACTCTCGACCAAGACATCGCCGCGGGCCGCTTGCTCAACGTGACCGACGTCTTTGGCAAGTGAGCCGGCTGCCACAATCGCCGCCGAACCCAACCAATGCGGCCTCGGCTCCGCGTTTCGATCTTCAGTTCACCCGGAATGCCGCGGCCCAGATTCGGGCGCTGGACGGGAGCGTACGAAACCAACTGCGGACAGTCCTGGAGACGAAACTCGCCGTTGACCCTGAGGGGTACGGACTCCCCATGCGCGGCCCCTTGGCGGGGTTTTGGAAACACCAGTTCGGCCACCACCGCGTCATCTACCGAGTCGTACACCACTATCTGGTGGTCGCGGTCTGTAGCGTTGGCGTGCGCAAGCAGGGCGATCAAGACAATATTTACCGGCGCCTCGAAGCGGTTGCCAAAACAGGCCGCCTCGCCGGACAAATCGCCTCATTGCTGGAGAGCCTTCGACCTCCCCAGAATGACCCAAACGGCGGCGGGTCCGGCCTACCGCCGCGCCCGCGCTGATGTCTGCTGAATCCGCCGCATCGCCTCTTCCAGCGTCGGGTCCACCTTCGAGTAGCAGAACCGCGTCTGGTTCGCCCCCAGCGCCCGGTCGTGGTAGAAACTCGAACCCGGCACCGTCGCCACCCCCAGGTCGCGGATCAGCCAACGCGCGAACTCCTGGTCGGGGGTAAACTCCCGCCGCCCCTTCACCGCCTCCATGAAGGGCGCAATGTCGGCGATCACGTAGTAGGCGCCTTCGGGCGCGGTGCAGCCGAAGCCGGCGCGCTGCAGCTCCGGCACCACCTTGGCCCGCCGCGCCGTGTACTCCGCGCTCAGCTGCCGGCAGTACGCATCGCCTACCTCGAGCGCGTGCGCCGCGGCGATCTGCAGCGGCGCCGGAGCGCCCACCGTCAGGAAGTCGTGGACCTTGCGGATGCCGCCCGCCAGCCGCTCCGGCGCCAGCGCCCAACCCACCCGCCAGCCGGTCACGCTGAACGTCTTCGAGATGCCGCTGATCGTGATGGTGCGCTCCGCCATCCCGTCCAACGTCGCCATCGGGACGTGCGGCCGGCCGTCGTAAATGATGTGCTCGTAAATCTCGTCAGTGATCGCCAGGCAGTCCCACCGCACGCACAGATCGCGGATGAACTCCAGCTCGGCCCGCGTGAACACCTTGCCGGTGGGGTTGTTGGGCGTGTTCACGATAATGGCGCGCGTGTGCTCGTTGAAGGCGGCCGCCAGTTCGCTGCGATCGAAGTTCCACCCATCGCTCGCCTGCCGCAGCGTCACGTAGCGCGGCGTGGCCCCGCTCAAAATCGAGTCCGGACCGTAGTTCTCGTAAAACGGCTCGAAGATCACCGTCTCGTCGCCGGGGTTGAGCACCGCGATCAGCGTGCTGATCATCGCCTCGGTCGAGCCGCAGCACACCGTCACGTGCCGGTCGGTCACCTCCATGCCGTACCAGCGACGGTACTTGGCCGCGATCGCCTCGCGCAGCAGCGGATCGCCCCAGGTCACGGCGTACTGGTTGATGTCCTCGCGGATGGCCTTCACCGCCGCTTCCTTGATGAAGTCGGGCGCCGGAAAATCGGGAAAGCCCTGGGCCAGGTTGATGGCATCGTGCTCCATCGCCAGGCGGGTCATCTCCCGAATCACGCTCTCGGTGAACTGCGCCACGCGGGCGGAGATGCCGCGCGTGGCGGCGGTCTGGGTC
>DATNAC010000151.1:0-2144 GCA_035573035.1 Terriglobales bacterium | reverse complement strand
CGCTTCCCTGAACGCCACCCTGGCCGGCAACCAAGTCTGGCGCGGGCCCCTGCGCGGGCTAGCGGATGGCGATCAGCAGCCCTATGCTGACGCTGGCCGAACGTTCATGGCCGCTGGTGAAGCTCTGGTCAACGCTGGGCTCGATGAACCAGCCGAAGCGGTGCCCGCTTCCCGGCCAGAACATGAAGTCGCCCGCCACCTCGCCGGCCAGCGCATTGCTGGATACGCCGTGAGCGCTGGCGTGCTGAAACTCCGGGCCGGCGCCGAGCATGAACTCGGCGTGGGGAGAAAGCGTCCACGGCTTTTTGAACAGGAAGTCGGAATCCCATTCCCGCCCCCCGCCGCGCGCGAACGTCAGGCTGGTGCCGGCCTCGAGCTCGAGTTTGTCCGGAATGGGCGTCCACTCCACCCCCAGGTCCACCCCGCCCGCCCCGCCGCCGCCATTCAGCCCGTGTTCGGCCACCCCGCCCACCTCGACTACGGCCTTCTCCTCCGGCGTTGCCGCCGCCGCGGTCTGCGCCCCTGCCGCTGCCGCCAGCCCCAGGGTCAGCGCGGCCACGCCCAGCGTCAACCCCGCCTTTTTCGTCAACCAACGATTCACCGCGCAGGGAAACAGACTCATCCGCCCACTATATCCGAGTACCTCTTTTATGATGGTGGTCGGAGTGCAGTCATGGAAATGGCATATCGCAGAAGGTGGGCGGCCGAGATCGCGGCCATGCAGCGCATCCTCGTCGACCTGGGAATGAAGGAAGAGTGCAAATGGGGCAAGCCGACCTACACCCTCGATGGCAAAAACATCGTCATCCTGCAGGGCTTCCGCGACTACTTCGCACTCGGCTTTTTCCAGGGAGTTTTGCTGAAGGATCCGAAACGGCGCCTGGTGCAGTTGGGTCAGACCCAGGCCGGCCGGGTGATGAAATTCACCTGCACCGCCGCGATTGCCGCCCAGACTGCAACCATCAAGGCCAATGTCCGCGAAGCGATGGCATTGGCAAAATCCGGCGCGCAGGTGAAAAAGAAGAAGACCGCCGACTACCCCGTACCCGCGGAGTTGATCGCTGCCTTCCACCGCCGTTCCGGGCTGAAGGCCGCCTTCGGCGCCCTCACACCCGGCAGACAGCGCGGCTACCTTTATTACTTCGCCGCGGCCAAACAGTCCTCCACCCGCACCGCGCGCATTGAGAAGTGCGTCCCCGCCATCCTCGCCGGCCGCGGCTTCCTCGAACGCCACGGCGCAATGGCCGATGGGCTGAAGCGCTGACGGTTAGGGAGTGCCGGGACCGATGGCGGCGACGGCCCGAGTTGCCTCGCCGGAGGCAAGATCGAGGCCGAGAAATAAGGCTTCCTTCCAGGTCCCATTTCGTCGCCGGGGAAAGACTTCTGCCTGCCGCTCTGCTCGGCCGATCCCGTCGCGGCCGAGGGGAGCCGACCATCGGGAGGCGTCGGGGGCGCAGCCCCGGCCAAAGACAGGCTGCGCCTGACTAAAAAGTGGCACCAGAAGTGGCACCACCCTGGGAAAAGGCTTGCAACCGCATCCTGGCGGAGGTGGCCAAGCCCATGTACAGTAAAGGCTTGGCGCGCCCTGCCCGGGTGGCGAAACTGGTAGACGCACGGGACTTAAAATCCCGAGGGCCGCAAGGCCCGTGCCGGTTCGAGTCCGGCCCCGGGCACTCCAGTACAGCGGTCCACGCCGATTTTCACGCCTGGTTAGCCACGGCCTCCGGGCTGAGCAACCGCCCATGCCTTAGGTGGACGCAGCGGCCGGCGAGGGCGGCGGTGGCGGGGTCGTGGGTGACCATGACGATGGTGCGGCCGGCGGCGTGGGCGGCGCGCAGGAGGTCGAGGACGGCGGCTTCGTTTTCTTCGTCGAGGTTGCCGGTGGGTTCGTCGGCGAGGATGATGGCGGGGTCGTTGATCAGGGCGCGGGCGATGCAGACGCGCTGCTGCTCGCCGCCGGAGAGCTGCGAGGGCAGGTGGTCGGCGCGGGCGGCGAGGCCGACGGCGTCGAGCGAGCGGCGCGCTTCGGGGGCGTCGGCGAGGCTGTGGAAGTATTGCGCCAGCATGACGTTCTCGAGCGCCGTCAGATAGGGCACGAGGTGGAATTGCTGGAACACCAGGCCGACGTGCGCGGCGCGGAAGCG
>DATNAC010000150.1:0-6962 GCA_035573035.1 Terriglobales bacterium | reverse complement strand
ATGGGGCCTGCAGCCGGCGTCGCCGGCCGCCATCCAGGCCCAGTTCTACTATGCCTTCATGCAACTGCCGGAGGCGCTGATGCCGCTGGCCGCCTCCACCGTCGCCGTCATCGTGCGCAGCGAAGGCGACCCGAACGCGCTGCTGCCGGCGGTGCGCAGCATGGTGCCCCAGGTGGACCCGCGCGAGATTCTCTATGGCGCAACCACGCTCGATCGGCTCGTCTCCGGCTCGGTGGCGGCGCGTCGCTCGACGCTTTGGCTGCTATCGCTTTTCGGCGGCTTGGCCCTCGGCTTGGCCGCGCTCGGCATCTACGCCGCCCTTTTCTACCGCATCGCCCGCCGCACGCGCGAGATCGGCATCCGGGTGGCCTTGGGCAGCGGCCGAGGCGGCATCGCAGCCCTGGTGCTCGGCGACACGGCGCGCATGTGCGGCCTGGGCCTCGCCCTCGGCCTGGGGGCCGGCCTGGGCCTCACCCGCCTGATGTCGAGGCTCCTCTACGGCGTCCGCCCCGCCGACCTGCGCACGTTCGCCGCGGTGGCGGCGTTGCTGGCCGTGGTTGCCCTTGCCGCCGCCGTCCTCCCCGCCCGCCGCGCGCTGGCGGTGGACCCGCTGGTCGCCCTCAAGGCGGAATAGAAGCTGGTATAGTCACCGGAAGGCTAACCCATGCTGCAAGTGCTTCCCATCATTCTGGCCGTCCTCTTGTTGCTTTTGGTGTTGGTTGTGAACGGCTCGTTCTTCACCGTGCCTACAGCCCAGACCGCCGTCATCCAGCGCTTCGGCCGCTTCCGGCGCGTGGCCACGCCCGGGCTGAACTTCAAGCTGCCGTTCTTCGACCGCATCGCCAGCCGCATGAACATGCGGGTGCAGCAACTCGACGTGGTGATCGAATCCAAAACCAAGGACAACGTCTTCGTCCAGATTCCGGTCTCGATCCAGTATCAAGTCAAGCCGGACAAAGTGTACGAAGCTTTCTACAAGCTCAACGATCCCGCCGCCCAGATCCAGTCCTACGTCTTCAACGTCATCCTGGGCCACGTGCCCAAGCTCAACCTGGACGAAGCGTTCCTGCAGCAGAGCGACATCGCCATGGCGGTGAAGAGCGAGCTCGACACCATCATGTCCGAGTTCGGCTACGACATCGCCAAGGCGCTGGTCACCGACCTCAAGCCCGACGAAAAAGTGAAGTCGGCGATGAACGAAATCAACGCTGCCCAGCGCGAGCAGGTCGCCGCTAACGCCCGCGGCGAGGCCGACAAGATCCTCAAGGTCAAGCAGGCCGAGGCCGAGGCCGCGAGCAAGGCGCTTCAGGGCGAGGGCATTGCCAACCAGCGCAAGGCGATCATCGCCGGCTTGCAGGAGTCGGTCGAGCTGTTCCAAAAGAGCGTCCCCGGCGCCACCGCGCAAGACGTGCTCTTGCTGGTGATGATGACGCAGTACCTCGATACGCTCAAGGACCTCGGCAGCAACTCGCGCAGCAACACCATCCTGGTGCCGCACTCGCCCGGCGGCCTCACCGATTTCCTGGGCGAGCTGCGCAATGCCATCACCATCGGCGTCGAGACCGCGCAAGTCGCGGGCAGCTCCGGCGCGCCCCCCGGTGCCTTCGGCGCCGCCGCCGGCCGCTCGGCGGGCTAGTTCGCCCGCGGGCGCTCGATGCGCGTGACCCGGAGCACGCGATAGGGCGCGCGGGTCTTGACCAGCGCCAGCCCGAGTTCGCGCTGCACGGCGTCGTCAAACGGCTCAATCCAGTCCCATTTCGTAATGCCATCGGGGAGCACATGGCTGCCCCCCATGCGCTCCCATACCCACATGGCGTAGGTTCCAGCGAGACCGGTTCGGTCCACGACGGGCAACCCGCCGGGTGTTCTGCCGCGGCGGTTGAGGGCGTTCACCAGTTCGGAGATGGTGCAGCCAACGAAAGGGATTGTGAACGGCGCCGGAAGCTTCCTCAGCTGCTGGTGCTCGAGCATGCGAACGCCCTCTGCGCATGGCGTGCTTGCGGTCCACGGTTTCAGCTTCGGGCCGTGGGGCGCGACCACGAGCGCATAGGCCGGCTGCACCTGGTTGGACTCGGTGAAAGCGAGCTGGAATCGGTCGGCGAGCGCCCGCTGCAGCATCAAGAGCATTTCGCTTTGCCGGGCGGGCTGTCGGTGCTGCCGCTGACCTGAAAATACTCGCGCTCCGACCATTCCGGCATCCCGACCAGTTGATTGCTCCGAAGCTGGTAAGCATAGACAATCATCTCCTCAGGCGTCATGCCTTCAAGGAACATTCGCTGAGGATCCACTTGGGGATCGCGGTGCCATGGCCCGGTCGGCACGAACGGCTTGATGCTCACGGCGTCGAACGCCGGCCGTATGGGCGCTTGCGCCGCCGCGCCTGCGACCATCGCCGCCGCTAAGAGCCCAACGCCCAAGCGCCGCATAGCCGGAGTATATCCCGCCGGCCCTGTTCCCTATTCCCTATTCCCGGCGCCCTCCGCCCCGATCCTGGCGCGCACGGTGCCGGTCTTCTTCAGCGTCTGCCCCGCGACCTCGAGCGTGACCGTGTAGTCGCCGACCGCAAGCGGGGGGGACGGCGGCCCGCCGCGTCCGCCGCGGCCCCCGAAGCCGCTGCGTCCGCCGCGCCCCCGTCCAGGTTCACCTCGACTTGGTTCAGCCCTTGGCGGGCCGGACCGCTCAGGGTGCGGAGCACCGCCCCGCTGGCATCGGTGACTGTCAGCCGCGCGGGCGTGCCCGCCGCCGCGCCCAGCCAGTAATACACCCGCCAGGCGTCGGGCTCATCGGGCACGCGCAGGTACTTGTCGCCATAGAGCTCGTAGTTCATGCCCTGGGTGCTGAACTCGTACCGCGCCCGCGGCTTGATGTTGAACAAATGCACCGGCTCCTTCAGCACCGCTGGGGTCAGCTCTTGCAGGGGTGAAATGTCCCCGGTCCACAGCGCCCGTCCGTAGGTGGCCAGCACCAAATCGTTCTCGCGCGGATGCACCAGCAGATCCTGCACCGGGATCACCGGCAGGTTCGCCTTCAGCGCCGCCCAGTGGGCTCCATCGTCAATCGAGACATAGACGCCGAGGTCGTCGCCCACGAACAGGAGATGCGGGTTCTTGCGATCCTGCACCACCACGTTGATTGGCACTTGCGGCAGATCCGAAGCCAGCGATTTCCAGCTTTGGCCGAAGTCGTGGGTGACGTAGAGATAGGGCCGGAAATCGTCGTTGTGGAAGCCGCTCTTGGAAATGAATGCGGTGCCGGCGTCGTAGGGCGAGGCGAAGACGCGGCTCACCCAGCGATCCGCGGGAGCGCCGGCAGCCGTGAGACTGGCCGTCAGGTCAGACCAGGCTTGGCCGCCATTGCGGGTGAGCTGCACCTTGCCGTCGTCGGTGCCTACCCAGATCTCGCCCGGCTGCACGGGTGAAACGGAAATGCTGGAAATCGTGCAGTAGGGCGTGCTGGGGAAGCCGATCTTCGACTTGTCGTTGGTGGTGAGATCGGGGCTGATGACTTGCCAGTGGTCGCCGCGGTCGTTCGAGCGGAACAGCACCTGCGCGCCGGCGTAGACGGTCTTCGGATCGCGCGGCGACATGGCGATGGGCGCGACCCAGTTGTAGCGCAGCCGCTGGGGCCACAGCGACTGCGGCGGCCGGATGTTCACCCGCACCCCGGTCTGCTGGTCCATGCGGCCCATCTGGTTCATCTCGCGGGTGTTGTAGACCCAGCGGCTGTCGCTCGGGTCCACCATGTTGTACATGCCGTCGCCGGGTCCGACCGTGACCCAGTCCTCGAGCGTGATCTCGCCCCAGCGTCCGTTCACCGGGCCTTTCCAGGAATCGTGGTCCTGGAAGCCGGCGTAGACGTGGTAGGGATCGTCCATGTCCACCCCCACGGCGTAGGCCTCGCCGGCGCGGACGTTGGGGAAGAAGTCCGAGGTGTGGCCGCCGTCGTAGGAGACTTGCAAACCGCCATCGCTGCCGAGCAGGATACGCTGCGGATCCGCTGGATCAAACCACATGGTGCGGAAATCGCCGAAGGCGCGGCGGAAGAAGCCCGTCGGCCACTGGGCGCGGTCGTTCCAGGTCTTGCCGCCGTCCTCAGAGACATACATGTTGTCGCTGGTGACGATCACCCGGTCGGGATCGCCCGGGTCCACCCGCACCTGGTTGAACGAGTACGGCGCCTTGCCGCCAGCGATATTGATGTCGGTGGTCTTGACCCAATGCTCGCCGCCGTCGTCGGTGCGGTAGAGCTCGTTGCCGATCACGCCTCGGGGAGGCGCGCCGCCGGCGGTCGCCGGGTTGGCCGCGCTGGCGCGCGCGGCGTCGTCGTTCCCCGAGCGCGGGTTCAGGTTCTCGACCAGGGCATAAACGATTTTCGGGTTCTTCTGGTAAAGGTCGAGCCCGATGCGCCCCAGCGTTCCGGTGGGCAGGCCGCCGGCGAGCTTCGTCCAGTGCGCGCCGCCATCCACGGTGCGGTACACCGCGCTCTCGGGCCCGCCCTCGATCAGCCGCCAGGGCAGCCGCTGCTTGTCGTACAGGGCCGCGTACAGCGTGCCCGGCGCCTGCCGGTCCATCACCAGGTCCACGGCCCCGGTCTCGTCGTTGGCGTACAGCACCTTGGCCCAGTGCAGGCCGCCATCGGTGGTCTTGAACACGCCGCGCTCGGCGTTCTTCGAGAACAGGTGCCCCAGCGCGGCGACATAGACAACCTCCGGGTTGCGCGGGTCAACCACGATGCGCGCGATGTGCTGCGAGTCGGCCAGGCCCATGGCCTGCCAGGTCTTGCCGCCATCGGTGGTCTTGAAGACGCCCTTGCCCGAGTACGAGCTGCGCGCGTTGGCGTTGTCGCCGGTTCCCACCCAAACGGTGTTCGGGTCGCTGGGCGCGATCGCCAACGCGCCGATGGACTGCACGCCGGCGCGGTCGAACACGGGGTCCCAGGTGACGCCGCCGTTGGTCGTCTTCCAGACGCCGCCGCTGCGCTCGCCGATCCAGATGGTGTACTGGTGGTCGTGCGCGGGCGCATCCGGCACGGCGATGCTGGTCAGCCAGGAGCCATCACGGAAGGGCCCGATGTTGCGCAGGGTGAGGCCGCCCAGCACCTGCTCGAGCCCGCCCGCCTGCCCCTGGGCCAATGCGGCCAAACCCAGCGCCAAGGCGACAACGGCAGCCGCGCGCAATTTTTGGATATTGAATCCGTGCATGCCCGCATCATACGCGAAAGTTCTTGCGGCTCAACAATACACAAGCTGTATGCTTAGCTAGAGATCTAGCTGCATGCCCTACGTAGCTCCAGCCGACGTCATCGCGCCCCAGCGTCATATATCCGACGTCAAGGTGCTTTTTGACGGCGGTCCGGGCGGCTGGTCGCTGGCGCGACTGCGCTGGGACGGACAGCTGGTCACCGGCATTCGCTGGAATGGTGGAAACGACGATGCGGCATGCGGCAACCCGCAATCGCATGGCCGGCCCACCTGGTTTCTGCTGCCCTCGGAGGCGGAGCATCCACTGCAGGTGCTTGCGGAGCAGCTGAGAAACGGAACGCCGGGCGGCATATTCGACGAGTACCGCGCGATGGTGGCCGACCAGGAGCGGGAGTCGGCGGCGTGGGAATGGACCGAGGGCCTTATGCGCGATGCCTCCGATTCAGAGGGGTGAGGTATGGTGGGTCTCGTTCGACCCCTCGGTCGGAGGAGAAATCCGCAAGACTCGACCCGCCGTGGTGGTGAGCAACAACGGCGTGAACGAGATCCTGAATCGCGTGGCGGTAGTGCCGCTCAGCCGCCAGATTCGCAAGATCTACCCCGGCGAGGCGCCGGTCACGGTGGCGGGCACCCCGGCCAAAGCCATGGCGGACCAAATCATGACCGTGTCGAAGCTGCGCTTGCGCCAGCGCCTGGGCGCGCTCACGGCGACAGAGGTGCGTGCGGTTGAGGACGCCATCCTGGTGCACCTCGGCATCTGGCGCTAGCGGCTACGGCTTGCCGAGGCTGCCCATGCATGTCACTCTAGTCCCCGCGATGCGGCGCGCCTTCCGGCGGCGAAAATTGACGCTTAGCGGTTCGGCAGCGCCGCGTACTGGATCCCGAGGCTCAGCCCCAGCGCGCGCAACTGGGCGTTGAAGGCTGCTCCGTCGCCGCGGTTGAGGGCGGCCAGGCCGCTGCGCACGTCATTCATGACGCCGACCAGCATCTGGTTGACGGCGAGGGCCTGTTCGGTCGGCCCCAGGCCGGCGCCGCCGCCGTACCGCCCGGTGCCGTTGAAGTCGGCGGCGAGGCTGCAGAGCTTGGCGTAGAGCTGCACCGGCGTCAGGAACGACTCCTCGCTGCTTTCGCTGCTCAAGTTGACGTCGTAGAGCTTGCCCTCGAGCGCGATGTACTTCCGCTCGAGCGCCTGGTCGGCCTCGACCGCGGCTGCGGCGCGGGGTTCGCGCGCCAGGATGCGGGCTGCTTCTTGCAATTGCTTGCGGGTGGTCTCGACCCCGTTGATCATCCCGGCCACATCGCTGATCTCGCCGGACATGGTCAGGGCGAACTTCAACTGCGCCTCCATGCTGGCCTGGGTGCCGGAGGCGGCCGGATCCTTGAGCACGGTCAAGGACTCGGTGCCGGCCGGCCTGCCATCGATCGTGAGCTGCACCTGATAGGTGCCGGGCACCACGCGCGGCGAGCCCGGGTTCGCCCCCCACGCGACCAGCGGGCGCCAGCCGTCCGGCCCGGGCGTGATCCATGGCGCCTCGGGGGGCGCGGTCAGCAGATGCACCGCCGCCGGCAGGGGATAGCGCAGGTCCCACCAGACCCGGTTCAGTCCGGTGTGGCCGGTGCCTCTCACGGTGGCGATGGTTTGCCCATCGCTGCCGCGGACGGTCAGGGAAACGGAGCCGGCCGCGGTTGGCAAATAGTAGTCGAGGTCAGCGCCGTAGGGCGGATTCTGCCCGGAAACCGGATCGTTCGGGCCGCTCTGCGG
>DATNAC010000149.1:0-7420 GCA_035573035.1 Terriglobales bacterium | reverse complement strand
CCGCCGGTCTGGGCAGCGTTTCGAGCTTCTACGTCTGGCAGCCCGAGGCCTTCGCCGGCGAGGCCAAGCTGGTCGCCTCCACGCCGCTCGACACTTGGAAGGATTGGCTCGCCTACCACCTCATCGAGGACTACGCCGTGGTCCTGCCGCAGGCGGTGCGCAACGAGAGCTTCGCCTTCTTCGGCAAGGTGGTCTCGGGCGTGCCCCAGCAGCGTCCGCGCTGGCAGGTGGGCGTGGCGCTGGTGAATGCCGAGTTGGGCGACGCGGTGGGCAAGCTGTACGCCCAGCAGTACTTCCCCGCCTCTTCCAAGGCGGCGGTCACGGCCCTGGTGCGGCATCTCATCGCCGTCTACCACCAGCGCCTGGCGTCGATAACTTGGATGAACCCCGCCACCAAAGCCGAGGCGCAGAAGAAGCTCGACACCCTCTACGTCGGCGTCGGCTATCCCGAGACTTGGCGCAGCTATACCGGCCTCGTCATCCAGGCCGGCGACGCCTACGGCAACATCTGGCGCTCCCAGCTCTTTGACTACCATCACTCCCTGGGCCAGCTCGGCCACGCGGTGGACAAACGCGAGTGGCACATGGAGCCGCAGACGGTGAACGCGGTCAACCTGCCGCTGCAGAACGCACTCAATTTCCCCGCCGCCATCCTCCAGCCGCCGTTCTTCGACCCGCAAGCGCCGGATGCGGCCAACTACGGCGCCATCGGCGCGGTCATCGGCCACGAGGTGAGCCATACCTTCGACACCGAGGGCAGCACCTTCGACGCCCAGGGCCAACTGCGCAACTGGTGGACGCCGGCCGACTTGCGGCACTTCGACTCGGTCACGTCGCGCCTGGCGGCGCAGTACAGCGCCTATCATCCCTTCCCCGATCTGGCCGTGAACGGCCGCCAGACCCTGGCCGAGGACATCGCCGACGTGGCCGGCCTGGCCGCCGCCTTCGACGCCCTGCACGCCGCCGACAAGGGCCATCCCGGACCCACCGTCGCCGACTTCAGCCCCGACCAGCAGTTCTTCATTGCCTTCGGCCAGAACTACGCCGAGAAGGTACGCGATGCCGCGCTGCGCCGCCAGGTGTTGACCGATCCCCACGCCCCCGGCCGCTACCGCGCCGACACCGTGCGCAACCTCGACCCCTGGTACGCCCTCTTCCAGGTCAAGCCCGGCCAGAAGCTCTACCTCGCCCCCACCGACCGCATCCGCATCTGGTAAAGGGCGCTACTTCTTCACCACCCGCAAGAACCGGGCGGGATGCGCGGTAAACATGCCCAGGTGCTCCTCCGGCACCCCGGCGGCGCGGGCGAGCTCGCCCATGGCCGGGTGCAGCACCTGCGCGTCGGTCGCGCCGGCGGCGCGCGCCACCGCCAGCAGCCCGTCGTCGTCATAAAAGCGCAGCCGCGAGGCGGCGGGCTCGGGGGCGGCGGGGGTGCCGCGCAACTCGGGGTCGGCCCCGGCGATCACCATACGTCCGCCCGGGCGCAGCACGCGCAGCATCTCCGCCAGCACCGCTACCGGGTCGGACAGGAAGCCGAACACCCCATGCATGGCGGCGCAGGTGAACTCGCCATCGCCCCAAGGCAGGTGGGCGGCGTCGCCCGGGATCACCTGAAGGCGTCCGGCCGCCGCTGCCTCGTGGTTCTGGTCCAGCGCGGCGCGCACCATCTCGGGGCTGTGATCCAAACCCGCTGCGGTGCAGCCCGAGGCCAGCACGAGCTTGAGGAGGGCGCCGCCGCCGCAGCCGACGTCGAGCAGGCGGTCGGCGGGAGTGAGTTGCAGCTCGCCCAAAATGACCTGGAAGCCGGGATAGTGATGTACCGGCTCGCGGTAGACCCCGCGCGCGGCCGCGCCATTGGGCCGGCGCGCCATGCGATCGGTCAGCCAGTCGCCCCAGTTGTCCGAGGTGGTCGCGCGCAATAACCGCGCCGCCACCTGGCGCGCGAACCATCCCGCCTGCTCCTCCGGCGCCGGTACCAGTGCGTCCCAGCCGTGGTGTTCCAGCGTGATCTCGGCGCCGCCATCCAGGGCCTCGGCGCGCAACTCGAACCAGGTGGCGAGTTCGGGCTGCCACGCCGCGGGATTCCAGCGCAGCCGCAGCCGGCGGCCGGGCTCAAACCGCTCCACCACTACCGTTTCCGGCCCCTGCTGGGCCTCGCCTCCCAACTCCAGCGGCCAAGGCGCCCCATGCTGCGCCAACTCGGCGGCCAACTCGTCAACCAACCCCTCGAAGGCCACCGCGGGCGGCAGCCCACAGCGCAGACTGACCCGTACGCTGGGGGTCACGGCTTGCCTCCGGTCTTCAGAAACGTCCCCTGCTCCAACTCCTGGTAGGCCTGCCGGAGCTGCTGCTGGGTGTTCATAACGATGGGGCCGTACCAGGCCACCGGCTCCTCCAGCGGCTTGCCCGAGACCAGCAGAAACCGCACCCCATCCTCCCCCGCTTCCACCGCCAACTCGTCGCCCCGGTCGAACAGCACCAGCGAGCGGTCGTCGGCCTCGGACGGCGGCGCCGTATCCGCCCAACTCACCGGTTCGGTCGGGACCGCAAGCGGGCCCGAGGCGTTGCAGAACTTGGCCTTGCCGCCAAACACGTACGCAAAGGCGTGGCGCGTGATCTCCACCGGCAGCACCTTGCGCTTGCCCGGCGGGATGGAGACGTCGAGGTAGGTGGGATCGGCCGCGATCCCCTCCACCGGCCCGCGCTTGCCCCAGAACTCCCCCGCCACGATCCGCACCTGGGTGCCGTCGTCGTCGCTGATGTCGGGGATCTCCGGCGCCTTGAGCTCCTGATAGCGGGGCGGGGTCATCTTGAGGCTGGCGGGCAGGTTGGCCCAGAGCTGGAAGCCGTGCATCCGCCCGGTGGCGTCGCCTTTGGGCATCTCCTGGTGGATGATGCCGCTGCCGGCGGTCATCCACTGGATATCCCCGGCCCCGATGCTGCCCCGGTTTCCCATGCTGTCGCCGTGCTCCACCGTGCCCGCCAGCACATACGTGATGGTCTCGATCCCGCGGTGCGGATGCCAGGGGAAGCCGGCCAAGTAGTCCTCCGGCACCTCGTTGCGGAAGTCGTCGAGCAGCAGAAAGGGATCGAACTCCGAGGTATTGCCAAACCCGAAGGCGCGGCGCAGGTGCACCCCCGCCCCCTCCATCGTCGGCTTCGACACCACCATGCGTTTGACCGGACGCAGCGACATGACGCCTCCCCGGCGGCCGCCGCCGCCTCGTTTTCATTATGCGCCCGCTGGCGAACCCGCCGGTCCAACTCGGAACCGAGTTGCCCGCATCCAATGTGTGTCAACCCCAATGAAATACCCATCTGTCGCGCCGTATCTCGTTGCGCTGCTCGCTATTGCCGCGGCCGCCTGCGGGACCAGCGGCGGCCGCCCCGTCAACAATCTGGTGCAATCCGGTCCGATGCATCTCTCCAACTCCGGCTCGGAACCCATCGCCTTCAGCGGGGATGGACAGGGGCACCTCACGGCGACCCTGGGTGTCTGCGGAACCGCGGGGTGCGGTCTCAGCGGGGTGGCCAGCGGCACGCTGGAAGGCAATGCGGTCACCGGCTATCAGTTGCAGCTCGCCGGGCCAATCACGCTGCAATCGCAAGGCGCCGGCGCCTACCGCGTCGCCGCCGGCAAGCTGCAAGACTCCGCCCTGGTGCTCACCGGCCCCACCGGCGCCACCGCCTTCAACGCCGCGCTCACCAGCCTGACCTTTACCCAAGCCGCCGCCGGCTCCGTCACGATGGACCTGAACGCCGGCGGCGCTATTGCGGTCACCATCAGCGCCCGCATCCAATTGGGCGCCACCGACACGCTCGCCGCCGTTCTCGGCGCCCCCTACCCGACCGCGGTCGCCGGCCTGATCGTTCCCGGCAGCTAATCAAAAAAAGACGGGACGGCGCCAGCGCCGTCCCGTGCAGGTTTGGGGTTTGTGTCCTAGCTAGAAGTGCAGCCGCAGACCCAGCTCGATGGTGCGGTTGCCGTTCTTGCCGCTGATCACCCCAAAGTTCGTGGGGTTGGTCAGGCTTAGGCTGGGGTTGTTCCAAAAGGGGTGATTGAAAACATTCAGCATCTCGGCCGTGAAGGAAGCGCCGAACTGCTCGCTGATCTGGATATCCTTCGCCGCCGTTGCGTTGAAGTTCCAGGTTGAGGGTGCATAACCGAATGAGGTAATGGCTCGGCTGTCCTGGCCCAAGATGGGCGCCCGGAAGGCGCTGAAGACAGCTTGTGGGTTAGAGAAGAAGTTCTCCTGCACGCCGCTGTTCCCGTTCTTGCCGACGGAAGTGGTAGCCACAACGTGCTGCGGCCCCATGCTGTCGAGCAACGAGGAGCTACCCGTGAAGATGGCATCGGCGGTGTTACCCTGCTGTCCGAATGCCGAGCTTGAATCGGAAACCGCCAGGAAGGACCCGCTATTCCAGGTGAAAATCGGGGCAAAACTCCATCCCCCGATCACACGGCCCAGTAGCCCCTTCTGGCTGGCGCGAAACGGCAGTGCGTACACGCCGGTCAGGTTAAAGGCGAACTTCGACCCGAAGCCGGAAGGGCCGTAGGAATAGTTTTCATCGAATGGATTGGCAGTCGAACTGTTGTTGCCCAACGTCTGCGTGGTCTGCCCGTCATCGAGAGAGCTCGCCCAAGTAAAGTTGGAGTTGATGGTGAGGCCGTTATCGGAACGCTTGTTCACCGAAATGGTGCCGGCGTTGTAGTTGTCGCGGGCAAAGGCGGTGGAATCGATCACGCCGGCCAAACCCGTGGTCTGCGGCAGCGTGGGACCGAAGACCCAGCTCTTGTCCAAGTCCGACCAGAGCTTGACCACCGTCTGGTTCTGAAACTGGCTGCTCTCCTTGCTGGCCACCGCCGCCGTGCATGTCGAAAACGTATTGCAGTAAGCCGAGCCCTTCAGCGCCGCCTCGAAGAACGGCTGCGTGGTCACCGGCAGACCCTTGAGGATCTCATTGGCCATGCTGGCGTATGCCGACTCAAACGACTGTCCGCCCACGGTCATCATGTACGGTACGGTGTTGAAGTTTTGGCCTTGGAAATCGTCGTAGCCGTGACGCCCCACGTAGCCCAACTCCACGATGATTTTGCCCGGAAGCTGCCGCTGCAGGCTGAGCGTGAACTCATCGCTGATGCCGGGGTGCCAATTGGGGTCGGTGATATCGGCCGTGCCATTCGCCGCGGCGTTGACGCCGGGGTAGACCGGCACCGGGAGATTAGGAGCGACCGAGGGTAGCGGCGCCGTGGTACCGTCGGGACCCAGACGGAAGGCGGTCATGGCATTCACCGTGCCGCCCGCGCCCAGGCAGCTCGCGCCGGGGGTGGTGTTCGGCGAACTGGCGCCGTTGCACGCCACCGATTGGATGAACCCGACGCCGAGCAGCGCCGTGATGGCATTGCCGACGTTGTTGGTGCGGTCAATCAGCCGCGACCAACCACCGCGCAGCACGCTGGAGTTGTTGCCCAACAGCTTGGCCAGCACGCCATTGCCGCCGACACTCGGATTCCACGCCACCGCGATGCGGGGCGCGAACCCGCCGTACCAGGGGTTGAACATCTGCTGGGTCCCATTGCCCACACTGCCCACCGGAGCGAAGCCCAGGGTCGGGTTGTAATTCTGCCCCTCCAGCGCGAAGCGCTCCTTGGTGGCAAAGTAGCTGGCCGCATCTACTGGCACGCCATTCTGGTCCACCAGCAGCGTCTGCTTGCCGTCCACTTCGGTCGGCGGGGTTGCGTAGCTGTAATTGAGGCCGAAGGTCAGCGTCAGGCTCGGCTTCACGTGCCAACTGTCGGTGAAGTAGAACTCGTCGTTGTTCACGTTCACGTAGTCGAAAGCCGGCGTGCCCAAAGGATTGGCGGTCAAGTTGTTGCCCACACGGGTAACCACCTGGTTGGCCTGACCCACCACCCCGAGTACCGAATAGTACAGGTTGTCCCAGCTCGTGTTCTGGCTGGCCGGCAAGCAGGCGGAACTGGCGGTCGAAGCCGCGGTGCAAGTCGGGGGCCGATAGTTGGCCGACACCGACACGCCGCTGCCGTTGCCGGCGGTTCCAATGATGTAGCGCAGCGACTCCAAGGCGCTGTTGCCGTCGTCGTCGCGGGCATGATGCAGCCAGTCGTGCGTGAGCGTGGTGCCGAATTGGATGAAGTGGTTGCCGTGCAGCCAGCTGACATCGTCGCGGTAGTTGTAATCGTGGCCGTTCCATACGCGCTGGCGCGCGTCGCCCCAGCCGATATCCATGCCGTCCAAACCAATGCCGCTGCCCGCGCCGCTCGGATCCACCGTCACGCCGGCGTTGACGCCCTCCGCCGCCAATTGGAAGGGTACTCCCGCCGTCTGCCACTGCCACCAGTTGCGCAGGTAGTTAAAGTGAAAGTCGTTGGTCAAGTTGCTGGTAATTTGGCCGGTCAGCGATGCCACCCAGTAGTCGGGCTGAATCGGCCGGTTGGCCACCGCCGTGTACTGTCCCAGTTTGTCGCCGGGCACCACGCCGCCAAAATCCAAGTCGGCGGTGGATTCGGCCACTTCGTCAAACCAGCGATAGCTCACCATCGCCCGCCAGTTCTTACCGAAATCATGATCGAATCGGCCCACCACGAAGTCGTCCTTGACCGGGATGCTGAGCTGACCGCGGTATCCGACCGTGTTCAGGGTGTCGCCCGCCGAGGGATCATTGCCCACCGGGGTGTAGGTGCTCCAATCTTTCGCGATGAGGGGCGAGATGCCGAGGCCGCGCGGATCGCAGGCGGAGTTGCCGCTCGGTCCGCAGTCCTGGGCCGTGGCTAGGTTGTACTGGATCGGGGTGCCCGCGGCGTTGTTAAAGGTGAGGATGCCCTGCCGCAGGGTCGCCGACGGTACCGTCTCTTCTTCGGTCCCCGATTGCGGGTACCGATTGCCTTCAAAGTTGAGGTAGAAGAAGGTCTTGCCGCCTAAAAAATTCCCCAGCGGGGAGACCGGACCGCCGATGGAGCCGCCGAAGCGGTTCTGGTGGGTCTTGATCTGCGGCGTGTTGAAGCGGTTGTTGCTCCAGGTGTTGGCGTTCAGCCAGTTGCCCTGGAAGAAATCGTAGGCGGACCCATGCCACTGCGTGGTGCCGCGCTTGGTGACCATCATGATCTCGCCGCCGGAGGACGCTCCGTAGTCGGCGGTCTGGTTGCTGGTGGCGACCTTCATCTCCTGCAGGCTCTCCACCGGGGTGGGCATCACGCCCGCTCCCGAGTGCGCGAAGGGTTCGCTGTACGCGGTGTTGGTGCCGTCCAAGTCGTCGGTGTTGTTGCCGCCGTCGAGCATGAAGGTGTTCTGGTCCATTAGCCCGCCGGCCACCTGGCCGCCAGGCGCCGTCGCGGGCTGGTACACCATCAGCGACGACGAGTCGCGCCCGATGTTGGGCAGCGTCAGCATCGCCTGACTGT
>DATNAC010000148.1:0-4711 GCA_035573035.1 Terriglobales bacterium | reverse complement strand
ACAGCCCGGCCGCGTAGCGCGCCCGCGCCTGGGCCTCGCTGGTCTCCGCCGCGGTCAGCTCCACCGGGGCCACGCGCAGCCCTTGGCGCGCCGCCACCAGGTCGGCCTGGGCCTGGCGCTCCGCCAGTTGCAGTGTGCCTTGCAGTTGCGTCAGCCGCGCCTGATCCTGCAACAGTTGCTGTTGCGCGATCGCTTGCTCGTGCTTGTTCTGCCAATGCCGCGTCAGGGAGTACTCCACCCCCAAGCCGAGCAGCCAGTTGCCCGCGCCGATCGGCGCGATGCCATTCCAGTCGGGCAGCAGCCGTGTGCCCGCCAGCAGGGAAGTGCCGCGCCCATAGCCCGAGGCCAGCAGCGAAAAACGAGGACGGTCGCTGAGCCGCAGCTGCCTCTGGTTGGCCTGAGTCGCGCGAATGATGAACTGCTGCGCCCGCAGCAGCGGCGCGGCGTCCAACGGCGGAGTGCCGCCCAGCGCGGTACCGTTCACCCCCCCATCCTCGTCGGGCGCGCGCGCCAGCAGGTCCTCGCCCGCAAGCGTCATGGTCTCGAGCGGCGCGCCGACCGCCTCCGCCAGCGCCGCCTGCTGCCGCGCCAACTCGTCGTTGGCCCGCGCCAGCGCCAACTCCGCCGCCGCCAGCTCCGCGTCGATGCGCGAACCGTCGGCGCCGGGGCGCAACTGCTGATCCACCAGCACGTGCACCAGCCGGTCGAGCGTGCGCCAGCGCTCCACATCGGCCGCGGCCAGCGCCACGCTTTGGCCGGCGGCCAACATGGCCAGGTACACGTCGGCCGCGTGCGCGCCTACTTCGAGTTGGGTTTCGCGCACCTGTTCCTGCGAGCGCAGCGAGAGCTGCCGGTAAAAATCCACCCCCGCCGCGCGCCTCCCGAAGTCGTAGGCCTCCCACGACAACACCGCGCCGCCGGAGCTGGTGGTGTATCCCTGCCAGGCGTAATGCGCCGCCACCGGGCCGCTGATCGTCGGCAAGCCGTTGCCGAGCAGTAGTCCGGGGGTATTGTTGTCGGTGGCGCGGTCGAATTGCGCCGTCCAGCGCACGTCCGGCAGTGCGTCGGTGCGGCGCAGCGCCACCGCCGCTTGCGCTTGGTCCGACTGTCTCTGGGCCGCGATCACCGCCGGGTAATGCTCCACCGCGCGCGCTACGGCGTCGGCGAGCCGCAGTGGCGCAGCCGCCGTCTGTTGCGCCACTGCGGCGCACCACCAGAAGCTCAGGATGACGGCGAGGCGCAGCCGCAGGGACGATGCAGGCATCGGGTTCACTGCAATATACGTCAGCGGTGGGATGTAAGTTACAGCCTGTATCAAATCTGCACATCGCGGGGGTCGCGCCGTTTGCACTGTGGGCAAAGTCGGCGCGAAGGGCAGCGAAATTCCGCAGGGCGGTCCGCCCCCGGCAAGCAATGCGGGCGCGGCCCCCGCGAGCGCAGCACCGGCATGGGGCTCCGGGGTCCCCATGCCGGTGCGAGCAGAAGCCGAAGGCGCCCGGAAACGCCGGGCGCGTGGCCTTCCGCGCTGGGGCCCGCGGCAATCAATGGTGCCGCGGGAGGAGCCTCGCGAGTGACTTGACAGGCAAGTCCCGCACCCGTCACACTCCAGCATTCATGCGCCGCTGGGTCTGGATCGTGATGAGCCTGCTGGGATTGGTGCTGGGGATGCAGGCCCAGCGCTACAGCTTTGCCGCGTACGGGCAAGCTGACGGACTTGACAACCTCAACGTCAACTCCATCGTCGAGGATTCCTCCGGCTTGCTCTGGGCCGGCACCGAAAACGGGCTCTTCCGTTTCGAGGCTGGCCGCTTCCGCGCCTATGGACGTGCCCAAGGCTTGCGCAACGTCTTTATATACGGACTCCACCTCACCCCCGGCGGGCAGCTTATGGTGGGTACCGACGACGGTTTATTTATTTCCACCGCTCCCGCCTCCCAGGGCTCGGTGCAATTCATCAAGGTTCCCGGCGCGGCCAACGATAAAGGTATCGGGCCCGACGCCGGCTTTGCCGACCGCCCCGACGGTTCGATTCTAGTGGTGTCGGGCATCGGGCTGCTGCAGGTGGACCGCTCGGGCCCCGGCGGCGCTTGGCGGGCGCGCGACTACTTCCAGGTTCATCCCAACCCCGTCGTCCAAAAAATGAACCTGATCCGCGGGGTGCTGACGACCGCCGCCGGCGACCTCTGGTTGGGCTGCGGCCGCGGCCTCTGCCGCATCGCCAATGGTGGGACTACGGTCTGGGGCCCGGAACAGGGTGTGCCCTTCGGCGCTTGGCTCGAGATGATGGAGGCGCGCGACGGAACCCTATGGGCGCGCGACGCCAACCACATCCTGGCACTGCCCCCCGGCGCCACACGCTTCGAAATCCGCGAAAACGGTCTTCCGCCGGTAAGGGCCAACGACGGTTACTGGGAAATGGTTGAGGACCCCCAGGGCCGCATCCTTACCCCCATGGCGCGGGGCATCGCCCGCTGGACCCCCTCCCGCGCCGGCGGGCCCGCCGCGTGGCGCATCTTCGACAGCTCGCAGGGGCTGGCTCCGGCATCGCTGACGGACATCGCCGTGGACCGCCAGGGGCAGATCTGGATGGGCCTCGCCGGCCATGGCTTGGCGCGCTGGCTCGGCTACGGTGACTGGGAAAGCTGGACCACCGACGACGGTCTCGCCAGTTCCACCACCTGGGCCGTACTCCAGTCCGCGCCCGATACCGTCTGGGTCGCCAGCGAGCAGGGCGTGGACCGGATCAACCCCCTCACGGGTAAGCTCCAGCCGTTTGACGCGCTCGGTGCCGATGGCCGCCAGGCGGTACGCTTCGTCCAGCAGACCACCGACGGTCACGTCTGGTTCGTCAACCGCTCCGGCGCCGTGGATGAGTTCGATCCAAAATCCCAGTCTCTGCGCCGGTACCCGCGCCTGCTCTCCGGCCACATCCTCGACGCTATGGCCGACCGCGAGAACCATCTCTGGATTGCGTCCTCCACCGGACTGTTTGTCATCCACGGCGACCGCGGCGATCGCTGGACCCAAATTCAGGACAGCGGCTTCGATACGTCCTTCTTCTACGCCATCGAACAGTCGGCCGCCGGCGAGCTCTGGTGCTCCGGGCGCACCGGCCTCTTCCACTTCCACGATGGTCACTGGCACAAAATCGATCTGGGCAAGGCGCCGCTCGATCCCCGTTTCGAGCTGCTCGTCCCCCGCGACGATGGCACCGTCTGGGTTTCGAACTACGTCACCGCTCTTGATCGCTTCTGGATTGCCGGCGACCGCCTCACCCGCTACGTCGCCGTGGACCCGCCGGTGGTCGCCTCCAACGAGGTTGTTTCCCTGACTACCGGGCCCCGCGGTTGGATCTGGGTGGGAACCGATCACGGCGTCGATGTCTACGATGGCCACGCTTGGCGCCAGGCCACCACCGACGACGGTCTGCTCTGGAACGACCTTGACGACCATGCCATGTCGGTCGCGCGCAACGGCACCGTCTGGTTCGGCACCAGTGCCGGCATTAGCCATCTCAAGGATCCGCAATCGCTCTACGCCCCCGAGCCGTTGCGCGCTCGTATCACCCTGCTCCAGCTCGATGGCCACGACCTGCTCAACGATCTGGCCAGCCGCAACGGCCGCCTCGCCTGGATCAATGCCCCCCTGGTCGCCCAGTTCACCGCCAGCGGCGCTCCCAGTGAAAAGAGCCTGCGCTACCGCTACCGCCTGCACGGCATGGAGAACGACTGGACCGCGACCGAGGTCGGGCAGGCCCGCTATGCCTCCTTGCCGCCGGGCAACTACACCTTCGAGGTCAGCGTCGAAGACACCGCCCGTCACGTGCGGTCCGCGCCCGCCAGCGTGACCCTGGAACTCACCCCGCCCTGGTGGCGCACCTGGCTCTTCCGCTTTGCCTTGGCGATTCTCCTGGTCGTGATCGCCGGACAGTTCCTGCGCTGGCGCGAGCGCATCCTCATGCAACGCCAGCGCGGTCTTGAGGCCCTGGTGGCCGAACGCACGCGCGAGTTGGAGATGGAGAAATCCGAGCTCGAGGCGGCCCGCGCCGCGCTCCACGTCCAGGCTACCCGCGACGGCCTCACCGGCCTCTGGAACCGCACCGCCATTCTGGGCCAGCTCGCCGCCGAGCTCGAGCGCAGCGGCCGCGAACGCACCCGCCTGGCGGTGGTGCTGGTGGATCTCGACCACTTCAAATCGGTCAACGATCGCTACGGACACCTGCCCGGCGACAGCGTGCTGCAAGAGGCCGCGCGCCGCTTCGCCGCCGCCGCCCGTCCCTACGACAGCGTCGGCCGGTATGGCGGCGAAGAGTTCCTCATGGTCTTTCCCGGCCTCGACGAGCAGGACGGCGCCCGGCGCCTGGAGGACATGCACGGGGTCATCTCTGCCGAGCCCTTCATGCTCGGCGATGCCGCCCTCCATCTGACCTGCAGCTTCGGCGTGGCCTGGGTCCAAGGCGGCGGCGAGCTCGAAGCCGTCCTCGAAGCCGCCGACCACGCACTTTACGTAGCCAAGTCCCTCGGCCGCGACCGCATCGAGTACGCCCCGATGTCGGCCTGAGTGCCAGCTCGCCCCAGGCGGCCTGCTGCGGCATTATGAGACCACTTCTAGTGCCTATCGCGGGGGTCGCGCCGTTTGCACTGTGGGCAAAGTCGGCGGAAGGGCAGCGAAATTCCGCAGGGCGGCCCGCCTCCGGCAAGCAATGCGGGCG
>DATNAC010000147.1:0-3702 GCA_035573035.1 Terriglobales bacterium | reverse complement strand
TGGGGACCCCGGAGCCCCATGCCGGTGCTGCGCTCGCGGGGGCCGCGCCTGCATTGCTTGCCGGGGGCGGGCCGCCCTGCGGAATTTCACGGCCCTTCGCGCCGACTTTGCCCACAGTGCAAACGGCGCGACCCCCGCGATTCGTGCCCGGCCATGGGCCCTTGGGAAAGTCCGAAGATGTCACCGCCTTCCGCGGCTATCTGGTGACCCTGCGCGCCGATGTGGCGCAGGCCCGGACGCGCGGACTGACCGGCGATGCCCTGATCGCCGCGGTGGTCGGCGAATTGCAGCCTGCCTACGGCACGTGGAGCGCCTTTGCCCATTTTGGCAAGCTCAACGTCCAGCAGACGGACGAGGAACTCGCCGGCACCAAACCGCTGCCCGGAGGAGCCGTAAGCAAGCGCCCAGAGCTCTGATCCACGGTGCCGGGTGAGCCGGCTGCATCCAAATGGATTGCAGTTTTCGGAGGCGCGCGTGATCAAGAAAACCAAGGAAGGCTACAAGGTGGTTTCGGAGAAGACCGACGCCAAGGGCAAGCACAAGAACCTGGGCGGCCCCTACAAGACCGAAGCGGAAGCCAAGAAGCGGCTCGCCCAAGTCGAGTTCTTCAAGCACAAGAAGGGCTGAAGCGGCGCAGGTGCCGCCGCGGTCCCCCACCCATGGCCCCATATTTTGGACAGGTCTGGCTGGTGCGGCTGCTGCTTCAGCGCGGGCTGGCGGCCGTCTACCTGGTTGCCTTCCTGTCCGTGTTGCGGCAGTTTCCCGCCCTGCTGGGCGAGCGCGGCCTGCTGCCCGTGCCCGACTACCTGCGGGCGGTGCGCTTCCGCGACGCTCCCAGCCTGTTCCACTGGGGCTATACCGACCGGCGGCTGCGCGCCCTCGGCTGGACCGGGATCGGTCTCGCCGCCCTGGCACTGAGCGGCGTTGCCGAACGCGGGCCGGTCTGGGTGCCGGTGACAGTCTGGCTCGTCCTCTGGTGCTTGTACCTGTCGGTGGTCAATGCCGGGCAGCTCTTCTACGGCTTCGGGTGGGAGTCCATGCTGCTGGAAGCGGGGTTCTTTGCCGCCTTCCTGGGCCCGTCGCGCATGGCGGCGCCGCTCATCCCGGTGCTGATCCTGCGCTGGATGCTGGTGCGCACCGAGCTGGGCGCCGGCCTCATCAAGCTGCGCCACGACCCCTGCTGGCGCGACCTCACTTGCCTGTACTACCACTACGAGACCCAGCCGCTGCCCAACCCGCTGAGCCGGGCCTTTCACCGCTTCCCACGGCGCGTGCACCGGCTCTCGGTGTTGTTCAGCCACCTCGTCCAGGTAGGACTGCCGTTCGGGCTGTTTTTGCCGCAGCCGGTGGCGGGATTCTGCGGCGCCGGGATCATCCTCCAGCAGCTGCTGTTGATTGTCAGCGGCAACTACGCCTGGCTGAACTGGCTCACCGTGGTGCTGGGCTTTACCGCATTCAACGATGGGCAAATCCATGCCGTGCTGCGAATCGCGGTACCCGCGGCCACGCCGGCGCCGCTGGCCATGACGGTCTGCCTGGCGGCGCTGGCGATCTTCACCCTCGTTGCCAGCGTCGAGCCGGTGCGCAACTTGCTGTCGCCGCGGCAGGCGATGAACCGCACCTATAACCCGCTGCACCTGGTCGGCTCTTATGGCGCCTTCGGATCGGTAAACCAGATCCGGTACGAGATCATCCTGGAAGCCACCGAAGAAACGGTATTGAGCGACCGCACCGTGTGGCGCGAGTACGGCTTCCGCGGCAAACCGGGCGACCCGAAGCGGCGACCGCCTCAGGTCGCGCCCTATCATCTGCGGCTCGACTGGATGCTCTGGTTCCTTCCCTTTTCGGTGCGGGTCGGCTCCGGCGGCCTCGCCGTGCCCGGCCATGAGCTCTGGTTCCTGCGCCTGGCACGGAGGCTGCTCGAAGCCGACCGGCCCACGCTGCGCCTCTTGCGCAGTGTCCCCTTTGCCGATCGCCGCCCGGCCTACGTACGGGCGCTGTTTTACCGGTACCGCTACACCACCTCAGAGGAACAGCGCCGCACCGGCGCCTGGTGGTCGCGCCAGTTGGTGGGCGTGTACCTGCCCCCGCTTTCGCTGCGCTCCTTCGCGGACCGCGAGCGCGCCGCCCCCCGGTGACCTCTGCCCGGCGGGCGGGCATCCATTATTGATTGGCGCGGACCCCAGCGCGGAAGGCCAGGCGCCCGGCGCTTCCAGGCGCCTTCGGCTTATGCTCGCACCGGCATGGGGACCCCCGAGCCCCATGCCGGGGCTGCGCTCGCGGGGCCCGCGCCTGCATGGCTTGCCGGGGGCGGGCCGCCCTGCGGAATTTCGCGGCCCTCCTGCGTCAACGGAGTGGCACCCACTGCTCTAACACTGGGCGCCATATCAACGCGTTGTAACGGGGCCTGACAGCTCTTGTAACATGCGAATCCGCGCCTCCAGCGCCGCCGCGTACTCCGCCACCTCGGCGTCGGAATAGTTGGCGCTGCGGAAGGCGTCGCGGATTTGGGCATCGGTGAGCTGCGCCAGCAGGCCGCCGATCCAGGCGGCATCGTCGCGCGGCACCCGTTTGCCGATCCAGCGCAGGTGGAGACGCTGCACAAACTCGCGCGGAAACACCACCAGAAGGGGCAGTGAGGGCATGGTCGGCATGTTGAAGTCCACGTAGGCGGGCGTCACCTTGTTTACAAAGCGGGAGTGGGCGTAGCTGGTGACGTTGCCTTTGGAGACGGCCGCGGACAGCCGCTGCCCGGTCGTACCAAACGAAGCGCCCAGATCGCTGACCACGTACTGGAGCGGACCTCCGTCCTTTTCCTGGTAGATCGAGGTGTTGTAATCCATCAAGTCCCAGTTATTGATGAGCGCCATCATCACCCGCAAGCCGTCGAAGGCGCGGGTATTCTCGAACGGGTTCTGCCGCCACTGCCACCGCCCCACCCGTTTCTCGCCCGCCGGCAGCTTTTCCAACCGGACGTTGCGCACCTCGCCTCCGGGCAGGATCATCTTCCGGCCGCGTTGCAGGTGCGCCGGCAGCCCCTCGATCCGCATGTCGGGAACGACGTAGTCCTCGCGGGTGCCATACCCCATGGCCCACACCAGGCGGGACGCCACCGTCTCCGGCTGGGCCTCCTGATCGAGCTTGAGCGTCCACTTCTCACCTTGCCGGTCGCGAACGTCGTACTTCGCCGTCGAACCGTTCAGGTCCTCCTTCAGGAACCGCATGTCGCCATGCGGAGCGTCGCGCTGGCCGCCGGAACCCCAGTACAGGTCCTCGCCGGCAATATCCGCGGGTGCTTCCCACAGCACAGGGGGCGCCTCCGCCGTGGCGGTTCTTACCTTGGAATCGCCGTTCTTGCGCGGTGACTTCGGTCCCTTGGCCTGAGCCCAGCCGGGCGGGACAAGCGACAACACTAGCAGAAACGGCGCCCAACGCCCGCAAGTGCTCATTCCCGCCAGCCTCCTGCCAGAAAGCAGAGCACGCCGACCGCCAAAGCGGCGGCTATTACAATTGGTTGGCGCTAGGCCCCGGCGCGGCTGCGCCGCGCGACCCGCAGGTCCGCCCAGGTTCGCTAATTGGCCGAAGGCTGCTTCTCGATGTGGTCCACCACCAAGCGTTGGACCGGCGCGTTGCGGGGATCGAGCCGCAGTCCCAACTTCTGGACCGAGGCGAAGATGGAGCTGCCGCTGGGGGACGAAGCCT
>DATNAC010000146.1:0-35526 GCA_035573035.1 Terriglobales bacterium | reverse complement strand
GTGGCGGTCGCCGTGAGCGAATAGGTGCCGGCCTTGAGGTTCGAGAAGGCGAAGGCGCCATCACCTCCGGCCTGCGCATGCCGTTCCAGCCCGGTGGACAGGTCTTTCAGCACCAACCCGGCCGCCGGGACCGCTGCACCGGAAGGATCCCGCACCACGCCGTGAAGACCGGTGCTGGTGAGCTGCGCACAACTCGGTGAACCCAGCATCGCCACCGCCGCACATACAGCGAAGAGAACACTCCACAATTGACATATCCTGCGCACGTTCACACCTCCCTATGCGACTCGCGTCACACGCCGAACTCGGATAGCTTATACCGTATACAACATAATGCAAGCAAATTCGACATCTCAACCGGGGCGATTGGGGCTCTCTGGCCGGCTGTACACTGGGGCTGACATGGCGACCCACCCCCATCTCCATGCCTCTGCCCTGCCCTTTCCCAAGCTGAAGCGGGCGGTGTGGCTGGCGATGGCGTCCATGACCATGTTCTTTCTGGCGCTGACTTATGCCTACCTGCAGCGCCACGGCTTGGCCAGCGGCTGGATGAGCCCCCGGCTGGCCGAGATCCTCAGCGCCAATACCTGCCTGCTGCTGGCCAGCAGCATCGCGCTCCACCGCGGCCGTCAGTTCCTGGCGGGCCGCGGACTCGATGGGGCGGTGCGCTGGACCGCCGCCGCCCTTGGCCTGGGCGTAGCTTTTCTGCTCGGGCAGGCCGAGGCTTGGCGGGTGCTCTGGCAGGCCGGTGTCTACCTGGCCCAGAACCCGAATAGCGGCTTCTTTTACCTCGTCACCGCCGCCCATGCCGCGCATCTGGCGGTGGCGCTGGGCCTGATGGTCTGGGTGCTGATGCGCCTTTGGCGCGGACGCCTCCCGCCCGACCGGCCACTGCTCATGGACGTGACCGCGATCTTCTGGCACTGCCTCGACATCACCTGGATCTATGTCTTCGCGGTTCTCCTTGTCTACCGCGGCTGAACCATCCCTTGCTACGATGAAGAGATGTCCCGCAACGTGAGGATTGCCCTGATCCAGGCGCGCGCCGGCGAGGCGCCGGCCGAGAACCTGGAGCACACCCTCGCCCGCATCGAGCAGGCGGCGGGGCAAGGGGCGCGGTTGGTATGCACCCAGGAGCTCTTCGCCTCGCGCTACTTCTGCCAGCGCGAGGACCACGCGAATTTCGCTCTGGCCGAGCCCATCCCGGGTCCTTCCACCGCCGCTTTGGAAGCCGCGGCCAAACGCCTGGGCGTCGTCATCGTCGCCTCGCTGTTCGAGCGGCGCGCCGCCGGGATCTACCACAACACCGCGGTCGTCATGGACGCGGATGGCTCCCGCCTGGGCAGCTACCGCAAAATGCACATCCCCGACGACCCGCTGTACTTTGAAAAGTTCTACTTCACCCCAGGCGACTTGGGCTTCCGTACTTTTAGGACGCAAGTGGGCGAAGTCGGGGTGCTGGTGTGCTGGGATCAGTGGTTTCCCGAAGCCGCACGGCTGACCGCGCTGGCGGGGGCCGAGATCCTCTGTTATCCCACCGCCATCGGCTGGCATCCGGCGGAGAAGGCGGAGTGGGGGGACCGTCAACTCGCCTCCTGGCAAACCATCCAACGCTCCCACGCCATCGCCAACGGCGTCTATGTCGCCGTGCCCAACCGGGTCGGTCTGGAGCGCGACCCCGGCCTGCCCGCGGGCCCCGGCATCGAGTTTTGGGGCCACAGCTTCATTGCCGATCCCAGCGGCCGCGTCTTGGCCGAGGGCAGCACGGATGGCGAGGAGATTGTGATGGCCGACTGTGACCTTGACCTGGTGGAACAGACGCGCCAGCACTGGCCCTTCCTGCGCGACCGGCGCGTGGACGCCTACCAGGACCTCACCCGGCGGATGCGCGATTGACCACCACGATTGATCTACACGTCCCGCCCGGCCGCCAAGGCTTCCGCATGCCGGCGGAGTGGGAGCCCCACGCCGCCACCTGGCTCGCTTGGCCGCACAAGGAGGCCAGTTGGCCCGACAAGCTGGAACTGATCCCGCCCATTTTTGTCGAGATGACCCGGCAACTCACCCGCGGCGAACACGTCCATATCAACGTCGTGGACGCTGCCATGGAAGCCGCTGCCCGCGCTTGTCTCCTGACCGGAAAGGTGGACCTGACTCGCGTCTCCCTGCACCGCATTCCCACCAACGATGCCTGGGTGCGCGACCACGGGCCGGCGTTTCTCAACCGGGGCGGCGAGCAGGTGATCGTAGACTGGGACTACACCGCTTGGGGCGGCAAGTATCCGCCCTATAATCTCGACGACGTGGTGCCGCAACAAGTGGGGCGGCTGCTCGACATCCCGGTCTTTGAACCCGGCATTGTGATGGAAGGGGGCTCGATTGACGTCAATGGGGCCGGCGCCCTGCTCACCACCGAAGCCTGCCTGCTCAACCCCAATCGCAACCCCGAGCTCTCACGCGGACAAATCGAGGGGTACTTGCGCGACTTCCTGGGCGTGCGCCACATCCTCTGGCTGGGCGATGGCATCGCCGGCGACGATACCGACGGCCACGTGGACGACCTCACCCGTTTCGTCGGCCCGCACACCGTGGTCACCGTGGTCGAGGACGACCCCGCCGACGAGAACTACGAACCGCTGCGCGACAACCTGGCGCGCCTGCGCACCATGACCGACCAGGACGGCCGCCCGCTCGACATCCACACCCTGCCCATGCCCGAGCCGGTAAGCTGCGAGGGTCAGCGCCTGCCCGCCAGCTACGCTAACTTCTATATTGGCAACGCCGTCGTCCTGCTGCCTACCTTCGGCTGCGCCCACGACGCGGCCGCGCGCGCTACCCTGGCCCGCCTTTTCCCTACCCGCGACGTGGTCGGCCTCGACTGCCGCGACTTGGTCTGGGGCTTGGGCGCCTTCCACTGCCTGACCCAGCAGCAGCCGCTGCCGACGCGATAGACGAGAAAAGCGGGAAGGCGGGCAACGATGCCGCGGTTAGACTCGTCCTACCGCAGGGGGCTATTCGTGTTGCACTGGGCCGTAGTGGCGGGCGCGATCTGGGTGAGCGTGGTGATCACGCTCGTGACCGTCTGGAGCCGCGACGAAAGCAACTGAAATTACATGCTCCGGCTGACGGCGCGCCCGGCGGCCTCGTCGCTCACCGAGTAGTAGGCGCAATCGGGGTGCTGAAACACCAGCGCACTCGTGGAGGCTTCCGGCTCCATCATCATGCCTTCGGTGAGCGTCACGCCAATTTCCTCGGGGCGCAAGAGCTTCCAAATCCCCGCCTGATCGTTGAGATTGGGACACGCGGGATAGCCGAAGGAGTAGCGCTTGCCCCGGTAGCGCGAAGTAAACCGCTCTTTCATCGTCATCTCCGCGGGATCGGGGAATCCCCAATCCTCGCGGATTCGCCGGTGTAGCCACTCGGTGGTGGCTTCGGCGCTCTCGAGCGCCAGCACTTGCAGTCCGTGTGAATAGACGTACCGGCCCGCCTGTTTTGCCGCCTCCGCCCGCGCCCGCACCCCCGCACCCGAGGTCGCCACCATCAGCGCGATATGGTCGCGCCGGCCGTCGCGCGGTGGCAGCACATAGTCGGCCAGGCACAGGCCATCGCTGCGGCGCTGCCGCTCAAACGTGAACGTATGGATCGGTTGGGGCCCGCCGGGGGCGAACAGCGCGATGGAGTTGCCACGTGGCTCGGCCTCGAAGAACTGCCATACCGCCCGGATCCTCAGGAACTCGGCCGCCTCGGCCTTGAGCTCCTCCACCAGTTCGAACAGCTCCAGCGCCTTCGGGTCGCGGTCGGCCAGAGCCTGCTCGAAGTTGCCCTTGAAGCCCAGGTGGTGGCGGTAGAGCATCAGGGGATTGATGTAGCTCCAGATCTCGCTCAACTGCGGCACCTCGCGCACATGCCGCTCGAGTGACGCCACCGCCGGAATCGGGAGATCGATCCGCACCTTGCCGCTGCGCTGCTCCGACACCGGAGGCGCGGCCGCGGCCGGTTCCGCAACCGCCACCGCCGCCTCCGGTGCGTGGCGTTCGACCACCTTCGGACGCGTAGCCGGGTCCATCAGTTGATTCAGCAGGTTGAGGCCCGACATCGCGTCCTTGGCGTAGCACACCGGGCCACGGTATTCGGTGGCGATGCGGGTGCGGGTGAAACGGTCGGACAACGCCGCGCCGCCCACCAGAATGGGCGCGGTCACGCCCGCCTCGCGCAAGTCGCCCGCGGTCACCGCCATCTGTCCGGCGCTCTTGACCAGCAGGCCCGAGAGCCCGATGGCGTCGGGCTGGTGCCGGTGGTAGGCCTCGATCAACGCCTCGGGCGGCACCTTGATCCCCAAGTTCACAATCTGGTAGCCGTTATTGCCGAGAATGATCTCCACCAGGTTTTTGCCGATATCGTGCACGTCGCCCTTGACCGTGGCCAACACCACTTTGCCCTTGGCGGCGGTCTCGGACTTCTCCATGAACTGCTCGAGGTGGGTGACCGCGGCCTTCATCGCTTCGGCCGATTGCAGCACTTCGGCCACGATCAGCTCGTTGTTGTTGAACAGCCGCCCCACTTCGGCCATGCCCGCCATGAGCGGGCCGTTGATGATGTCGAGGGGCGCCGCGCCCTCGGTGCGCTTCCGTTCGAGGTCGGCGACCAGGCCGTCCTTGGTGCCCTCGATGATGTAGCGCCCCAGGCGCTCATCCAGGGGCAACTGCGCCTGCGACTTCTTCACCGCGACGCCGTGCCGCGCCTTGGCGCGGAAGTGCTCGGTAATGGCGGCGATGTGGAACTGATTGATGGCGGCGCGCTGCTCGCGGCTCTGCTCGCGCCAATCCGCGGGGGCCGGGGGCCCGGCCGTCGGCGTGTTGAACAGCAGCGCCTCCGCCAGCCGCCGCTCCTCCTCCGGAATCGAGGCGAAGCGTTCCAGCTTCTCCGCGTTGACGATGGCCAAATCCAACCCCGCCTTGGTGCAGTGGTACAGGAAGACCGAGTTGATCACCTCGCGCGCCGTGGGCGGCAGGCCAAAGGAAATGTTCGAGATGCCGAGCACCGTCTTGACGTCGGCGAGTTCCCGCTTGATGGCGCGCAGTCCCTCGATGGTCTCCACCGCCCCGCCGATGTAGTTCTCGTCGCCGGTGGCGCAAGGAAACACCAGCGGGTCGATCAGGATGTCGTGGGCCGGAATGCCGTACTTGCCGGTGAGCAATTCCACCGAGCGGCGCGCGATCGCCAGCTTGCGTTCCCGGGTGAAGGCTTGGGCCTGCAGCGGATCCTCGTCGATGCAACCCACCACCAGCGCCGCGCCGTAACGGCGCGCCAGCGGGCAGACGCGCTCGAACTTCTCCTCCCCGTCCTCCAGGTTGATCGAGTTGATGATGCCCTTGCCCTGACAGTAAGTCAGCGACAGTTCCAGCGCCTTGGCGTCGGTGGTGTCGAGCATCACCGGCGCCTTGATCTTGCGGATCAGCTTTTCGTAAAAGGGCGGGATGTCGGCCATCTCGTCGCGCTCGGTGCTCTGCAGGCAGACGTCGATCACGTGAGCGCCGTTCTTTACCTGGCGGCGCGCGATTTCGGTGGCCTCCTCCCACTGCTCGGCGGCCACCAGTTGCTTGAACAGGCGCGAGCCGACGACATTGGTGCGCTCGCCCACGATCAACGGCCGGGTGGAGTCCTCGGCTTCGACCGTCTCGATGCCGCTGAACAACGTGCGGTGGGTGGGCGCGGGAGGCCGGCGTGGCGCCTTGCTCCGCGCCATTTCGACGAGCGCGGCGATGTGGGCCGGCGTCGTGCCGCAGCATCCCCCGATGACGTTGACCCAGCCGTTGGCGGCGAAGCGCTCGAGTTGGTGCGCCAGGCTGGCCGGCGTCTCCAGGTACTTGCCATCCTCGTTGGGCAGCCCCGCGTTGGGATAGCAGGAAATGTAGCGGTGGCTGAGGCTGCTCAGCGTGCGCAGATGGTCGGTCATGAATTCCGGCCCGGTGGCGCAGTTCAATCCAATCGAGAGCAGGGGCGCGTGTTCGAGCGATACCCAGAGCGCCTCCGCGGTTTGACCCGCCAGCATGGTGCCCATGGGTTCGATGGTGCCCGACACCATGACCGGCGCGGGCTCGCCGCGGCGCTCGGCGGCATCGTTGATGCCGAGCAGGGCCGCCTTGATATTGCGGGTGTCCTGACAGGTTTCCACCAGCAGGATGTCGGCGCCGCCATCGAGCAGCGCCGCCGCCTGCTGGGCAAAGGCGGCGCGCAACTGGTCGAAGGTCACGCCGCCGGTCACGGTGATGGCTTTGGTGGTGGGGCCCATGGAGCCCGCGACCCAGCGCGGCCGCCCGGCGGTGGAAAACTCATCGGCCGCCTGCCGCGCCAGTTGCGCGGCGCGCCGGTTCAACTCGGCGGTGTCGTCCTGCAGGCCGTACTCCGCCAGCACGATCGAGGTGCTGCCGAAGGAATCGGTCTCGACAATGTCGGCGCCGGCTTCGAGATAGGCGCGGTGCACGTCGACGATCACGTCGGGACGGGTGCGCACCAGGTTTTCATTGCACCCTTCGAGGTCGGGTCCGCCGAAATCCGCGGCGGTGAGGTGGCGCTGCTGCAGCATCGTACCCATGGCGCCGTCGAGCACCAGGATGCGTTGCTCGAGCGCGGCGTACAAGGCGGCGCGCCGTTCCGCGGCGGTGAGGGGGGTGACCGGCATAAGTTCTTATTTTAGCGTGCCCGCCGCGGGCCGCCGCCGCGCCTGCTGCTACACTGGATTTTCGTCCCAGGAGACCTCCGCACCATGAAAGCCGCCGTCATCAGCGCCGAGTGGGCGCCCCGCGCCGATTATCCGGTCACCGCCGAAGAGAACCGCACCCATATGGCGCGCATCGGCTCTTCCTGCTGGAAGAACCCGACCTCCACCGTCACCACGCTGCCGGATCCCACCCCGGGGCCGGAGGACGTAATTCTCAAGGTCGCCGCCGCGGGGCTGTGCGGTTCGGACCTGCACTTCTTCGAGACCGACGCCGAGGGGTACATGCACTACCCCGGCATGGTGCGCTTTCCCAGCGTGCCTGGCCACGAGGTCTCGGGCGAAGTGGTGGCGGTTGGTTCCCGGGTCAAGTATCTCAAGCCGGGCGACTTGGTCTGTCTCGACGACATGGTCTGCTGCCACCGCTGCGAGGCGTGCCGCCGCGGCTTCCCCAACCAGTGCGAGAACCTGGACGACGTGGGCTTCACCATGAACGGCGGCTGCGCCGAGCTGCTGCAGGTGCCGGAGAGCAACTGCTGGAACATCAACGCGCTGGTCGAGCGCTTCGGAAGCAAGGCCAGGACGCTGGAGGCGGGAGCGGTAATCGAGCCCTTCACCGTGGGCTACAACGCCCTGTTCGAGTGCGCCGCGCGCATCAAGCCGGGAGCGTATGCCACCGTGTACGGCGCCGGCTCGATCGGTCTTGCCGTGATCCAGCTGCTGCGCGCCACCGGCGCCACCCAGGTGCTGTGCTTCGAGAAGAATGCCGGCCGCCGCGAACTCGCCACCAAAGTGGGGGCTCATGCGGTCTATGACGGCGACAACGCCGCCCGGATCGTGATGGAGGCCACCGGCGGCGCCGGCGCCGATGTGCAGGTGGAGTGCGCGGGCGCCTTCAACGCCGCCCTTCCGCAAATGGAGGCCTGCGCCGCCAACGGCAGCCAGATCGTTGTGATCGGGCGCGACTCCAAGCGCGTGCCGGTTTTCCTGGAAAACTTCCAGTGCAAAAAAGCCAACATCGTGGGCGCCATGGGCAACACCGGCTATGGCACCTATCCCAACGTCCTGCGCATGATGGCCGCCGGCCTGCTCGACCCCACGCTCTTCATCACCGACCGCTTCCCGCTCGACCACTTCAATGCGGCGGTGGAGAAGGCCAAGACCCGCGCCGGCGGCAAAGTCCTGGTGCAGGTCAACCGGTAGGCCCCGAAGTAGCTACCGCAGCAGCCCCATCTGATAGCGCAGCGCCGCGGTGGCGCTCTGGTACTGGTACTGCGCCTGCGCCTGGGCGATGTCGGCCTGGGTCTGGTTGAGTTGCGCCTGGCTGAGTTCCACGATCGACCCGAGTCCCAACTGGTAGCGCGACTTCGCCAGGGTCATGGCCAGCGCCGCCTGCTGCTGCAGTTCGCGGGTCAGTGCCAATTGTTGGTTGGCGGTGTTGGCGTCAAGCCAGGCCAGCTGCACGTCGTGCGCGATCTGGTGGGATAGCTCGTCCAAGCGGTGTTGCGCGGCGTCGGCCTGGTACTCGGCCTGGCGGCGCTCGGCGCCGAAGAGCCCGCCGTTGAAGATCGGGATGTTGACGTTGACTCCGGCCGCGGCGTAGTGGCCGGGCAACTGCACCGCTCCCGTGGGAGTCCAGCCGGCGGCCGCCACCGCGCTCACCGTCGGGCGCTCCAGGTCGCGCTGGGCTTGCGCATAGGCGCGCGCGGCATCAAGTTGAAAGTCGGCGGCCGCCATCTCGGGCCGCTGCAGCAACGCCTGCGCCACCAACGGCGCCAGATCCTGCGCCGGCGCCGCCGGCAGGGGCTGCTCTTCGAGCTGCGGCGCCGGGGTGGGCAGCGCGGTCCCCATGGCGAGCGCCAGATCGGCCAGCGTGGACTGCTGGCCGCTCTGCGCCTGCGAGAGCAGCAGTTGCGCCTGCGCCAAATTCACCTGGGCGAAGCTGACATCGAGGTTGCTGCGCAGTTTATTTTGCGCCAGCACGCCCACCTGGCGGGCAATAAGCTGGCGTTCTTCGACCGCCTGCTGGGCCACGCGGAGCACCGCTTGCGCCTGCAAGGCGCTGAAGTAAGCGCGGTCCACCTGCAGCAGCACGTCGGCCCGGGTGGCGGCGGCGTCCTGCCGCTGCGCCTGGGCCTGGTTGCTCGCGGACTTGACCAGTTGCCCGGTGCGCCCGAAATTCGTGACGAGTTGGCTGACATTGATGCCGTTCGCATAACGGCTGTAGATCACCGGGTTGTTGAGCCCCCCGGCGGTGATGCGGCTGTTGGCCTCCGCCCCGACACCGGTCAGATCGCCGGCCAGTTGCGGCATTTCGGTGGCGCGCACCGCGGCCGGCTCCTGCCCGGCGGCGTTGGCCTGGGACTGGGCCTCTTGCAGCAGCGGACGGCGCGCCAGCGCCGCCGCCTGCGCCTGCGCCAAAGTCAACGGCGGCCCCGCCGGAGACGGCGGGGTGGTTTGCGCCACGGCTCCCGCCATCCCCAGCGCCAGTGCGATCGCGATCAACTTGCCCAGATTCATCCCAACTCCTTGACTTCGTTCCGCGGCGCCGTGCGCTCGCCATAGACCATCACATACGCCGCCGGTACCACAAACACCGTCAAGACCACCGAAACCAGCAAGCCGCCGATGATGGCCCGCGCCAGCGGCGCATACGCCTCGCTGCCCGCGCCCAGTTTCAGCGCCAGCGGGATCAGGCCGATCATCGTGGCCAGCGAGGTCATCAGAATCGGCCGCAGGCGGATGCGGCACGACTCGATCGCCGCCTGCGCCGCGGTCCGGCCCCGCTCCTCCAGCCGGTGCGCGAACTCCACGATCAAAATGCTGTTCGAGACCACGATGCCGACCATCATGATCACGCCCATCAGCGACATCACGTTGAGCGTGGTCCCGGTCATCACCAGGATGAGCAGTACCCCGGTGATGCCGGTGGGCACGGCCAGCAGGATCAGCAGCGGGTCCATGAAGGAGCGGAACTGCGCCACCAGGATCAGGTACAGCAGCACCAACGCCAGAATCAGACCGATGGCGAAACTCTTGAACGAGGCGTTCATGCTCTGCACCATGCCGGCCAGGCTGACGCTGATGCCCGCGGGCAGTTTCTGCTTGGCAAGCACTCCCTGGATGGCCGAGGACAGCCGGCCCAGATCCTCGCCCGCGGGATTCACATAAATATCGAACTTGCGCTGGATCTGGTAGTGGTCCACCTCGGTGGGCGATTCGCTGCGCTCGACCGTGGCCACCTGGTCGAGCTGGGTGGTCCCGGCGGCGCCGGCGGCGTGCAGCGGAATACCATCCAGCGAAAGCAGACTATTCACCTTGTCTTCGGGGTACTGCACGGTCAGCATGTAATCGTTGCCCGACTTGGGATCGATCCAGTAGCTTGGCGCGATCATGCCGTTCGAGGTCAGCGCGGTAATGACGTTGTCAATCACCTCGCGCTGGTTGAGCCCCATCTCGCTGGCCTTCTCCCGGTCCACGTTGAGCTTGAGGGCGGGGTAATCCACGTCCTGCGGAATGAAGACGTCGCTGGCGCTGGGCAGACCGCGGATTTGCCGGGCCAAGCGCACCGCGACGGTATGGTCGGTGTCCAGGTCCGAACCCACCACTTGCACGTCGATCGGCGCGGGCAGACCCTCGTTCAAGATCGCGTCCTCCATGCCGCCCGATTGGAAAAAGGCGCTCAGCTCGGGCAACTGCGTCTTCATCTGTTGGCGCATTTCGTCCATATAGGCGTAGCTGCCCACCTTGTGGCCGTCGTTGAGCGCCACCTGCACGGTGGCGGTGTAGGGCCCGGAGTTCGAGGTGTAGATGGAGGAGAAGCCGGGGATCACGCCGATGTTGGAGACGATCTGCTTGAGGTCGCCGGGGGCGACGGTGTCGCGCACCAACTGCTCCACCCGCTGCACCTCCTCGGTCATGATCTCCACTCGCGTGCCGGGCTTGGCCTTGAGGTTCATCACGAATTGGCCCGCGTCGGAACGGGGGAAGAACGCCACGCCGAGCAGCGGCGCGAGTCCCAGGCTGAGCACGAACAGGCCGCTGATGGCGCACACCGTCGCCCGCGGCCGGCGCAGGCTGGCCGTCACCCAGCGCTCGTAGCGATGCAGCATGGCCGCAAAGCGCTGGTTGAAGCCGGCGTTGAAGCGGTCGGACCAGGAGCGGGTGGGCGGAATGGTGTGCGGGTGCTTCTCCTCGCGCGTGACTTCCTCTCTCTCGATCGGTTCCTCGCCCGCGGGCAGCGCCTTGATGAAGCGGGCGCAGAAGAGCGGCACAACGGTCAACGCGACGAAGTACGAGCCCAACAGCGAGAGCACGACCGCCAGCGCCAGCGCCGAGAACAGAAACCGCGCCACGCCATAGAGAAAGGTCACCGGGAAAAACACGATCGCCGTGGTCAGCGTCGCCGCCAGCACCGCCATCGCGACTTCCTGGCCGCCGCGCTCGGCCGCCACCTCGGGCGATTCGCCCATCTCCAGGTGGCGGAAAATGTTCTCCAGCACGATCACCGAGTTGTCGATCAGGCGCGAAAACGCCAGCGCCAAGCCGGCCAACACCATGGTGTTGATCGAGCTGCCGCCCAAGGCGAGGGCGATGAACGCCGCCAGCGCCGACAATGGCACCGACAGCGATACCGCCACTGTGGCGCGCAGGCTGCCGAGAAACACCAAGACCATCAGCGCGGTGAGGAACAACCCCACGCCGCCCTCGTGTACCAGGTTGTCGATCGCCTGGCGCACGAACTGCGATTGATCGAAGGCCACCTTGGCCACCAACTGCCGCGGCACTCCATCCAGGTGGCTGAGCACGTTCCGCACGCCATCCACCACCGAGAGCGTGTTGGTGTCGCCGCCTTGTTTCAATACCGGCAGATACACCGAGCGCTGGCCATTCACCAACACCACGTTGGTCTGGATCTGGTGGCCGTCCTCGGCCTGGGCCACGTCGCCCACCGTGACCGTGCGCGCGCCCATGGACTTCAGCGGCACCGAGTTGATCTCGGCGACGCTCTCCAACTGGCTGTTGGTGTAGATGTTGTAGTCGTAGGGGCCGATCTTGGCGTCGCCCGCGGGCAGGATCAGGTTCGAGTTGTTGACCGCCCGCACCACGTCCATGGGGCTGAGGTCGTAGGCCAGCAGCTTCAGCGGATCGGTGTACAGCATGATCTGCCGGTACTTGCCGCCGAAGGGCGGCGGCACCGAGGCGCCAGCCACCGTGGCCAACTGGTTGCGTACCGCAAACTGGCCCAGGTCGCGCAGTTGCGTTTCGCTCATGCCCTGGCCTTGCAAGGTGACGAGCGTGACCGGCAGGCTGGCCGCGTCGAACTTCAGCACCACCGGCGGCAGCGTACCCGGCGGCAGCCGCCGCAGGTCGGCCATGGCCAGGTTCGAAATCTCGGTCACGTCCGAATCGGAGTTGGTGCCCGGCTGGAAGTAGATCTTGATAATGCTCACACCGGGCAGCGAGCGCGACTCGATGTGGTCGATGCCGGCGCCCAAGGTGAACTGGCGCTCGAAGCGGCTGGTGATCTCGGTTTCGATATCCTCGGGCGGCATGCCGTTATAGAACGTCGCCACCACCACCTCGGGGATGTTGATTGCCGGGAACAGATCCACTGGCATGCGCGCCAGGCTGGTCACGCCGATCACCAGCAACACCAGGCAGATGACCACGATCAGGTACGGATTGCGGATCGAAAACTTGGGCATGACTCAACCTTTTGCAGCCGCGGCTCAAGACGCCGGAGTAATGGTGGGCAGCGTCACCGTCTTGGGCGTCACGGTCTCGCCTGGCTGCAGCAGGCTTCCGCCGCTCACCACCACCAGGTCGCCGGGCTGGAGCCCGGAGGTCACTTCCACCGCCGAGGGCGTTTCCAATCCCAGCGTCACGGTGCGCGTCTCGACTTGATGACGCGCGTTGACCACCAGGACCGTGGTTTGGCCCGTCCCCCGGTTGAGCGCCTGCACCGGCACGGCCAAGGCGTCGGCGCGATCGGCCAAGTCCAACGTTACGAAGGCGTACATGCCCGGCACCAGCACGCCGCTCGGATTGGGCACGTCAATCTCGGTGTACATGGTGCGGGTATCGAGGGTGATCTGATCGGCGAAGCGCGCCACCTTGCCGTCAAAATCCCGCCCCAGGGCCGGTACTTGGACCGTGGCCGGCATGCCGATGTGGATCTGCGGCACTACCGTCTCCGGCACCGGAATCCCCAGCCGCAGCAGGTCGTTCTGCGCCAACCGCACCACCGGCATCGCCTGTGTCGTTCCCGCCTGGATCATGGCGCCGGTATCGGCAAAACGCTGGGTGATGACGCCGGCGAAGGGAGCGGTGATACGGGAATAGGCGTACATGGTCTGCACCCGCTGCCGTCCGGCTTGGGCCGCGGCCAGTTCCGATTGCGCCCCGGCCAATGCCGCCTTGGCCGCATCCACCTGCGCGCGGGCGCCCTGGTCCTTACCCTGGGCGTCGTCCACCTCTTGCTGCGCCACCAGTCCGGGCTGGGTCTTCATAACCTCGTCCAGGCGGGTGTAAGCCAGATGACTGGCCTGGTAGTTGGCCTGGGCCTGAGCCAGTAGGTCCTGGTCCCGGGTGATGTTCTCCTGGCTCTGCGCCACCGCGGCATTTTCCTGGTTGATCTGATCTTGCAACTCGGGGATTTCCAACTGGGCGATCAGCTCCCCTGCCTTCACCTTGTCGCCCACATCCACGTAGATCGTCTTCACGTAGCCGGCGACCTTGGCGTTCACCGCGATGTCTTGGTAGGGCTTGAAGGCAGCCGACAGCTTGAGCGAGCGGCTCAGCGGCTCGCGCGCCACCGCGACCACGCCCACCGTGGGCGCGGCCGCGGCCGCCACCGGAGGCGCGCCGCCCGAGCGGCCGCAGCCCGCCACCGCCACGGAAACGCCGGCAATCAGGCCCACACGGGCCAGGGAAATTGACTTTCGCATATGCACGTACCCGGGAAGGCGCTCCAAAGGCGCCCGGTTCATCGTGCGGGACATACGCCCGCAAGCGCAATTCTCACCGCGAAGCTACGCCTGGGCGGACGGGGGGCCGCGCGGCGGCGGAGGCGGCGAACTCGCCCGCAGCGGAGTCCAAGCGCGCCGCGTCTCCGCCAGCGGTTCGCTGCGCAGATCGCGCACCGTGGGCGTCGCCGCCGCCGGCTGCAGAGCGATGGTCGGAGCAACATTGAGTTGGACCGCCGGGAGCGCACGGTCGCTATCCGCCGATACCAGGGACTGGCTGCGGGTTTGGTGAATGCTGGCGCGCCAACGCCGGGTGCCCAGGCTGAAGAGGCAGAAGAAGGCCAATACCCCGGCCGTGGCCGCAAATCGCAGCGCGCGACGGCGGCTCATGCCCCCCACCCTCGGTCGAGACCCGCTACCCGATGGCGCATCGTATCCAACCTGCCCGCATTGTACGGAAGTGTGCGAGAACGTGTCAACGCAATACTCAGACACGCAATATTCCGACTGTGGCACGGCCGCCTTTTGCCGGGGTCGCTCCCGTTGGTCGCTCGGAGGCCCGGCTTCGATGGCCGGCAGGGGATGCCCGGTCTGCTCCGGGCATCCACGAGTTGCCGCCTTCAGTTCACCACGACAAACCGACCCCCGACCTCCGCCACCAGAGCGATGCGGGCCAGCACCAGGGGCTTAAGCAGCAGAAACTGCGCGGTTTCCGCGCGCGCGGCGGTATAGGGCAGATCGAGCCGCGCCGCCAGACTGTAAACCTCGAGCGCCGTGCTCTCGCTGGCATCGGTGCCGCGCACCAGTCGCGCCTGGGTTTCGGGATCGGCGTCGGGATAACGCGTATCCGCTTGGCGGCCCTGGGACTCGGCCTCGTCAAGAGCGCGCGCCAGCAGGCGGGCGGCGTCGGCATGGGCGCCGAGTTGATCGTAGAGGGTCGCCAGGCGCACGGCTTCGGTGGTTTCGCTGGCCCAAAGCGTGTCGTCCAGCATGCCCGCGGCCTGGTTGGCGGCGGCCAAGGCGGTTCCCGGATCACGCCGCCGCAATCCCTCCGCTTGCGCCACCAACTGGCGGAACTGTCCGGAACCAATCTGGTCCTCCCTGGACTCGTGTGCGGGCGCGGCCACCGTCGTGCTAAATGTAATCGTCCCCGGGTTCAAACGAAAAGTGAGCGGGCCCCCACCTGCGCCGGAGATCACGGTCACTTGGGGCGGTGTGGCCGGAATATCCGGCAGCGCATTCTCGGCGGCATATTGTGCGGCCCGCTCCGGGTCCACCTGTTGCAGCAGCGCTTCCAGCCGGCCGCTCAACCGGGCGCCGGTCCCGAGCGTCGCGCTGACGCCGGGTTGCTCTACCTGCGCCGCCTGCCGGCCGAGCAGGCTCATCAGGGCGGTCTCCAACTCCTGATCCAGCTCCGGCTCGGCGCGATGCGCCACTTGCAGAAACGTGAAGGCGTCCGCCATCCGCTCCGGGTCCTGCTCATTCGCCGCCCACCGGTACCCGTCGCGCACCAGGTCCAACCGGCTCAGCGACTGGTTCCCCGGCCGGCGCAAAACGCCCGCCACCCCCCGATAGGGGAACGTATTGTCGGAACGCTGACACTCCTGCACCAGCTTCCAAACCGCGTCCATCACCGCTTCGCGGCCAGCGGCGGCATCGCCCGCTGCGGGCTTCGCTACCGGCTTGGGTTCGGAGGACGGACGGGGATCATCTAACTCCGCGGCATTCATGTCGGCCAGCAGGACGAGTTGATCGTACAACGGCGCACGGGGAATATCGGCGGCGTGCAGCATCGCCAGCGCCTGTTCGATATGGCCCCGGCGCGCCAACTCGCTCACCGCATTGAGTTCGGTTTCACGCTTGAACTCCATCCGCATCTGGCCGGCGGTATCGTCGGCCGAGTTGGCTGGCGCCAGCGCGCGGGCGAGATCGAAGGCTTCGGCGAAGTCCTCCAAACCCGTGGCGGGGAAATCGCGCATCTCATCGCGGGCAATGTCCAGCAGCAGCACCGGCGCCGCCACCGGCGGCACCCCGTTGACGGCGCGTTTCGCTTGGTCGTAGAGATCCTGGAGGAGTCCCTTGTCCGGCGCGATCCCCGCTACCACGCGCCGCCCCCCGCGCCCTGCCTGGCTGCCCCGGCCCGGGCTCTGCCCGGCCGCCGCCGCGGCCCCCAACACCAGCGCCAGCACCGCAGCCAGGGAGCGCATAGATTTCGTTTGGCTAGCTCTTGTGGACCGTGACCTTGATGATATGGACGGGCTTCAACGGCTTGTCGTTGCCATCGCGCGGCACCTGGCTGATGGCGTCGGCCACGTTCTGCCCCTGGATGACCTGGCCGAAGATGGTGTAATTGCCGTTGCCCGCCGGGTAGGGCGCCACCGTGATGAAGAACTGGGTTCCGTTGGTATTGGGTCCGGCATTGGCCATGCCCATCCGCCCTGGCCGGTCGAAGGTCAGGCTCGGCGTGGTCTCGTTGTCGAACGTGTAGCCGCCGTCGCCGGTCCCGGTGCCCAGGAAGTCGCCGCCCTGAATCATGAACTGCGGAATCACCCGGTGAAAAGTCAGGCCGTCGTAAAAGCGCTTGTGGTTCTCGGTCTGCCCGGTGGCGGGGTTGCGCCAAGCCTGCGTACCCTCGGCCAGGCCGATAAAGTTGCCGACTGCCAGCGGCGCCTGTTGCGGAAACAGCTGCACCGTAATCGTGCCCAGGTCGGTCTGGATGTCGGCGGTGTAGTTGCCCGGCGGCGCGGGCGCCGGTCCGGATACCGCCCCGTGGGAATGACAGCCGGCCAGCGCGAGCGTGAGCCACAACGCCAAGCCGACCAAGCTGGCGCTAGAGAGGGCAGAAAGCTTCCGCATGCTCCATTCTACCCCCCGCCATAGGACGAGGCCGGAGGGGGCGCCCGGCCAAAATTATGTCACCCCGAACCCTTCCGGCTACATCTTACTGGGTAGCCATGCTGCGGATTCGCTCCAATACGCAGCGCCTCGGCCGGCTGCTTGCCACGCTGACCGCACCCGAAGACGACGTTGCCACCCCGCCGATTTTGTTGATTCACGGACTCGGGGGCGGCACCTGGGGCTGGGAGCCCTTTCAGACCTACTTTGCCCAGCGCGGCTACCGCACCTTCGCAGTCGAGTTGCCTGGGCATGGCGCCGATTGCGCCACCACCGACTGCGCCACCTACAGCGTCGAAACCTACGCCCTGCACGTGGCCGCCTGCCTGCCCGAGCTCGGCCCCTGTATCGTGGTTGGCCATAGCATGGGCGGGCTGGTAGCCCAGAAGTTGGCCGAGACCCACCCCCAGCGCGGCTATGTCTTCCTCGCCAGCGCGCCGCCCTGGCACATGTTCCGCCGAGCCTATAGGCCGATGTGGCGCCACTTGTTGCGCCATCCCTGGCGTGAAGTACTGGCGCCGTCTCTGGGCCGGCCATTGCTGCTCGATCACACCCTGCAAGACCACCTGGTCAACAACCGCCTGCCCGAGTCCCTGCGCGGGGCCGTATATCTCAAAGACGTTCCCGACTCTGGCCGCGCCTCGTTCCAGATGGTGCTGGGGCTGGTCAGCGTGGACCGCGCCCGCATTTCCAGCCCCTGTCTCGTGGTCGGCGGCGCGGACGACCGGCTCATCCCGGCGGAGGAGCAGCGCCGCTTGGCTGACTTCTACCAGTGCCCGCTGCAGCTGCACGACGCCGCCCATATGCTGATGCTGGAGGACGGCTGGTCCCGGGTCGCCGATGGTATTTTGGGCTGGGTTGCCGGACTAGTGCCGGCCGAGTCGGCTGAGGTGGCACGGCCACCTTTTGCCTGGGTCGCTCCCGTTGGTCGCTCGGAGGCCGGACTTCGATTGCCGGCAGGGGATGCCCGCTCTGCTCAGGGCATCTGCGAGCTGCCGCCACCGGTTGCGGAAGCCGTCCCCGCGCCCGTTAAGGCCGGGAAGCTTCAACTCTGCGAGCGCGAGCTCGCGAGTTGAGCGTACTCGATGTCGGATTGCTCGGGCAGCAGCACCCAGAGCGTGTAAATTCCGAGCAGGGTTCCGAACGGCGGGCTGACCAGGCTGATAATGCCCAACACGATGGCAAACATCCTCGCCCAAGACATCGCCTGCAGCAGGCCCACCCCGACAACCACCGCCAGCGCCGCCAGAATCAACAGCCCAAAACCAATGCTGCCCAACAGCGGCGACAGGAATCCGGGCATCTCTCCCGGCCACGGTCCGCCCATGTGATACCACGGCCAGACATGGGCGCTTGAGAAGCCGACCAGCACCAAGCCCCCCGGAAGCGTCATCAGCGCCCGTACCAGCCACAGAACCCCTAAAATGGTCCGGTGCTTCTGCACGCGCCCGGCGGCGGCGGGATAGGCGCGCGGCGGCATGGCCGGCATGGCGGGCGAGGGCGCGGTACCCACCGCGCGGCCGCAATTGGAGCAAAAGGTGGCGCCGGGGCCTAGCGCAGCCCCGCACTGGTTGCAAAACATGGCTAATTCTCCTGTACCGCCCTGTCACTCGCCTTGGTCATTCCGCACCTGCCGGCAATTCCGCTATACGCACCGGACGCGCCTTTAGTTCAGGATGTTTCCCAAGCGCCGGAGCCCACCGTTCCTTAAGCCCCGCCGCCGGCGCTTCCAGCAGTTTCCAGGAGAGTGTGGCTAGCCCGATCGCCATGCCGAAACTGACCAAGTCACGTACCGCGAGGCCAAGACTTCCCGACCCCAACCCAGGTTCCACCCACCCCGCCACCAGGGTCAGGATGGGGTAATGGATCAAGTACACGGCGTAGCTGATCTTGCCCAGGTGCTGGAGCGGGTGGAATCGCAGCCCGCGGCACGCCCAAGCTTCGCTCCCAGCGCCGATGACCGCCCCGCCCACGGCCGCGGTGAACAGCGCCGCCAGCGCCGTATAGCCGGTTAGCGCGAACCATCGGCTTTCCCGCACCCCCCCGGTGGCGGCCAGAACCGCCGCCAAGATTCCTCCGGCTCCCCAGGCCAGGGCTCGCAGCGACCGCCGGCCCTGACTCGGTGAAGGCTCCCAGTTCCTCGCCACCAGCGCCAGCGCGGCGCCCCACGCCAGGCTGTCGAAGCGGGTCGGCAGAAAGCGGTATTCGGTGAACCCCGGCGTATGCAGACAATAGCGCAGGATCGGCGCCCCGAGGATCGCCGCTCCCAAAAACGCCCACAACGCCTGCGGCCGCAACCAACGCACGATCGGCGCCCAGAGAAGATAGAACTGCTCCTCGATCGAGAGCGACCACAGCACCGTCACCCCGGCGTAGACAAACGCGGGCGCGGCGAACGCCCAGTAGTGAAAATGCTCCAGCGTGGCGGAGAGAAACGCGGCGTGCATCGCCCAGTAAGCCCAGGGCTGGCGGCCGCCGCCGAGCCAGGCTGCGCCAACGTAGACCGCCAGCAGAAGGTAATAGACGGGAAAAATCCGCAGCGAGCGCCGCGCGTAGAAGTTGCTGAAGTAGCGTGGCCGGCCGCGCGAGTTCACCAGGATGCCGGTAATCAGGAAACCGGAGAGGACGAAAAACAAATCCACGCCCACCCAGCCCAGGCCGGTGACCGGATTGGCCCAGTGCGTGCCCTCGGTGTAATGAAAGGCAATGACCGCCAGTACCGCCAGCCCGCGCAACCCGTCGAGTTCCAGGATTCTCCCGGAGGGACGCCGCTCCTTCGCCAATTGCATGTTTTTGGCACGATATCATTAATTCTCATGTCCACAGCATCCACTTCTCCCAGGGCGCGGGCCTGGAATCAGGCCGAACTGCGGCGCCTGGGCCGCTCGCTCGCCGACTGGGCGGTAGCCGAACTGACCCAGAATGGCGCCGGCCCGGTACGCGCCGCCGACTTCGAGCGTCGCGCCCGCATCCTGTTGCGGACCCGCGTCAGTCCCGCGAAGGTTCCCGCCTGGATGCGCCAACTCGCCGCCGCCGGTATGCGCGTCAACCATCCCGCCTACATGGCGCAGCAGATCCCCGCGCCGATTCCACTAGCGGCACTGGTGGAATGCGCGGTGTCAACGCTGAACCAAAGCTTGGCGGTTTGGGACATGTCGCCCGCGGGAACCTTGGTGGACCGCGCCGTGATGGACCGGTTCAAGGGGCTCCTCGGATTTTCTAAAGATGCCGAGGGCTCGCTCACCCCGGGTGGCAGCTTCGCCAACCTCACCGCCTTGCTCGCGGCCCGCGCCGCGCTCGACTCCAAGGCGTGGCGCGCCGGCGGCGCCCGTATAGCGATCCTGGCCGGTGCCCACACCCACTACTCCATAGCCCGTGCCGCCGGCATCCTCGGCCTCGGCGCCGATTGCGTCTTCCCCATTGCCGCCACTCCCGACTTCCGAACCGACCCGGACGCGGTGCCCGCCGCCGCCCGCCTCGCGCGCCGCGCCGGCTATCGCAAGTTCATCCTGGTCGCGACCAGCGGCTCCACCCCGACCGGCGGCTTCGACGACCTCGCGGCGTTTGCCGACCAAGCCCGCAAGCTGGGCGCCTGGCTGCACGTGGACGCCGCCCACGGCGGCGGCATGGCCTTCAGCCCCCGCTACAAGCGGCTGCTGCGCGGCCTGGAGCGCGCCGACTCGGTGGCTTTCGATCCGCACAAAATGATGTTCATGCCCCTATCCGCCGGCGCGGTGCTGGTGCGCCGGGGCGAGCACTTGCGCCAGGCATTTGAGCAGCATGCGCCGTACTTGTTCAGTCCGCCCGAGGTTGCCGCCACGCGCCCCGTGGGCGACGGCGGCACCTTCACCATCGCCTGCTCCCAGCGCTTCGAGTCGCTCAAGATTTGGCTGGTGTGGAACGCCTACGGCCCGCGCCTGTTCGCCGATCTGGTCGAGAGCGTCTGCGCCACCACCCAGGCGGCCTACGAGCTGTGCCAGGCGTCGCGCCTGCTCGAACCGGTGCACCGGCCGCAGAGCAACATCTTCTGCTTCCGCCTGCGCCAACCGCCCGTGGCCGGCAAAGCCGCCGACGCGCTGCACTGGCGGATCAAGGAAGCGGTCAATATTTCCGGGAAGGCCTACATCAGCTCGACCGTGCTGGAGGGCCGCCGCGGCCTGCGCCTGGTCGTCATGAACCCGCGCACCACCGCCGTCCACATGGGCCGCGTCCTGCGCGCGGTGGAAGCGGAGGCGCGCCGGTGCCGATAGGCGCCATGACACCGAAGCAGCGCTTCGACGCCGCCTGCCGCCACCAGCCGGTGGACCGGCCTCCAGTCTGGCTCATGCGCCAGGCCGGACGCTACATGGCCGAGTACCGCGCCGTGCGGGCGCGCCACTCCCTGCTGGAAATCTGCCGCACCCCCGCGCTCGCCGCCGCGGTTACCATCACCGCCGCCGAACGCCTGGGCGTGGACGCCGCGATTATTTTTGCCGACCTGCTGCTGCCCGCCGAACCCCTCGGTTTGAAGCTGGAGTTCCTCGCCGGCGAGGGTCCCAAGCTCGAGCCGGCGCTCCGCACCCCAGCGCAAATCGCGGCCCTGCCCGAGACCTGGGGCGGCCGATTGGGCTATGTCAGCGAGGCCATCGCGCTCGTCCACCGGCACTTCGAGGGACGGCTCCCCGTACTCGGCTTTGCGGGAGCTCCGTTCACGCTGGCCAGCTACCTGATCGAGGGCGGCGGCTCGCGCCACTACGCAGCCACCAAGGGGCTGATGTACTCGCAACCGGACGCCTGGGACGAGTTGATGGCCAAGCTGGTCTCCGCGCTTAGCGGCTTTCTCGCCGAGCAGGCTCAGGCCGGCGCCGCGGCTCTCCAGCTGTTCGACAGTTGGGCGGGCGCGCTTAGCGAGACCGACTACCGCCGCTACGTGCTGCCCCACAACCAGCGCCTGGTGGCCGCGGCTCAGGCTTTGGGCATACCGGCGATTTACTTCTCCACCGGCACCTCGGCCTACCTCGAAACCCTCGCCGAGACGGGCGCGCAAGTGCTGAGCCTGGACTGGCGCATCGACCTCGCCACCGCTTGGCGCCGGCTGGAGAGGTTGCCAGGCCCGATGCCGGTCCTGCAGGGAAACCTTGACCCGCTCTTGCTGCTCGCGCCCCCCGAGGTCTTGCGCCACGCGGTGGCTGTAATGCTGCGTCAGGCCGCGCCGCACCCCGGCTATATATTCAACCTCGGGCACGGCATCCTGCCCGAAACGCCGGTTGACAACGTCACGGCCCTGGTAGAACAAATCGCAAATACGGCCGGCTAGGCGGCGGCTTGCCTTTCCCTGCGTGGGAACGGCGTCTCGCTGCACCTCGCTTCGCTATTCCAGGGAAACCTCGTAGAATAGCCGCACATGAGGCGGCGGTGGATTCCGCTTTGGTGGCTTACCCTCGCGTTGTTCGACGCAACCAAGACCGTTGCGGTCATGCGCGCGGAAGGGATGCGCCACAACTGGCCCGTACTGTTTGTGATCGAGGCGTTGAGTTGGTTGCCCTGGGCGGTTGCGACCTGGTTCATCGTTGCGCTCGCGCAGCGTCTTCGATCCGCACCACCCGCCGTGGCCTGGAGCCTTCACGTTCTAACCGCTTTCTGCGCGAACACCGCCTTCGCCGCCTGGACGACGCTGCTGGTCGTGACATTCCGGCCGTTCGGTCCAGATTTCCCCAGCCGCGCGTTTCCGCATTTTCTCAACGGCTTCAGCGGCGATCTTCTCACGACGATCGTCTTCTACGCCCTCATCCTCGCCATGAATAGCTTCTTCGAGTCCCGCGAGCGCCTCGTGAAGCAAAACCTGCAACTCGCGCAGCTCGGCGAGCAGCTCGCCCAAGCTCAGTTGAGCGCACTGCGGTGTCAGATTGAACCGCATTTTCTCTTCAACGCGTTGAACTCGATCGCCGGGCTCATTCGCGAGCGGCAGTCCAGGGAAGCGATCGCTACGCTCGTGACTCTCAGCGACTTCTTGCGCCGCACCATCTCCGCGTCGAATCGTCAGGAAGTGCCGCTCTCCGAAGAACTGGACTTTGTGCGGCAGTATTTGGCCACCCAAAAGGTGCGCTTCGCCGAACGTCTCCAGCTGAGCGTCGATGTGCCCGCGGAACTGCACGATGCGGCGATTCCCAACCTGATTCTCCAGCCGCTGGTCGAGAACGCGATCAAGCACGGCATCGCCAAACGCCAGGAGGGCGGCTCGGTGCGCATCGCCGCCTCATCGCAAGACAACCGGTTGCACATCCGCGTGTCGAACGATGGACCCTCGTTGGCGCCCGGCTGGGAGGAGGTTGCCACCGGCGTTGGCCTGACCAACGTGCGGGCCCGCCTGAAGGCGCTCTACGGCGACGCCGCATCATTCGTGATGCGGCCGCGAACTCCGGGCGGCGTCGAGGCCGCCATCACGGTACCGCTGCGCACGGCGGCGACTTGATGCGCATCCGCACTCTCATCGTCGACGACGAACCGCTCGCCCGCGGCAGCGTCCTGACGCTGCTCGAACGGGATCCCCAAATCGAAATTGTCGGCCAGTCGGGAGGGGGCGCCGAGGCCTTGGCCGACATCCAGCGCCTCGCGCCGGATTTGGTTTTCCTGGACGTAGAGATGCCCGAGTGCGACGGCTTCGACGTACTCGAGATGCTCGGCTCGCGCGCGTCTCCGGCCATCATCTTCGTGACGGCCTACGACAAATACGCTCTGGCGGCATTCGATGCCGGCGCCCTCGATTACGTGCTCAAGCCGTTCGACGATACACGTTTCGAATTGGCATTAAGCCGGGCCAAGGGACGCATGCAAGCCGCCCGGACGCAACCCAAAACGTCGAGAAATTTGGCCATCAAAAGCAACGGGGCGGTGACGTTCATTCCTATCGACCGCATCGATTGGATTGAGGCGGCCGATTACTATTCGCGCCTCCGTGTCGCCGGGAGAAGTCATTTGCTGCGGCGCAGCATGGCCGAGCTCGAACAGGACCTCGCCGGCTGCGATTTTTGCCGCATCCACCGCTCCACCATCGTCAACCTGGCGCGTGTGCGCGAAATGACGCCCAACGAAAACGGCGACTACGAAGTCCGGCTTGAGGACGGCAGCACGCACCGGTTGAGCCGCCACTTCCGCCGCGGCTTCCAGTTGCGGATGAGCCAAAGAACGGCCTAAAGTTACTTCGGAGCGGGCGAGCCGTCGGACCAGTGGTCCACCGGAATCGCCAGCGTCACCGGCTGGTACGGTCGAAACCCGGCAGACTGAGCAGGCGCTAAGACCGGCGATCCCTTGAAGCCCGCGCCCCAGGTGGCCATTTGGTCGTAGGGGACGAACGGCATGACATGCGGCCGCCACGGTCCGTCGGCGCCGAGCAGATAGCCCTCTTTGGAGAGCATCAGCGCCATCGAACCGGGGGCGATGGTGAATTGATGGGCGGCATAGGCGGCTTTCGCTTTCGCCGCAATCTCTTCGCGGGTATCGCCGGCGATCGCCCACTGGGTAAAAGCAAGGTACTGCGGGAGAACGCTGCGCACGGCCGGCGGATTGAGGCATCCCGGCCCGAGACCGTGCCAGTTCCAGAACTCGGGATCGTCGAAACCCGCGGTCCACGAGCGCCCGACAATGCACACCCAGCCGTTGGTGCCCTTGGCCCCAACCACGTAACCTTGCTTGGTCAGGACGAGCACTTCGGCATGAGCGGAAATCGACGCCGGGGCCGCCGACCGCGCCAGGGCGATTTCGGCGGCCGCGCTGGGCATCAGGTACTTGGCAATCGGCGCCATTTTCGGGTAGGGGTTGGGCGCGGGAGCTTGTCCGACCGCGGCGGCGAATGCAAGCGAGAGCGCGGTGGCCACACAGGCTAGAGCGAGCTTCATGGGGGGCCTCCTGGAGGAAATCATCCGTCTCAGTATTCCACCTGCTGGCGACCCTCGCGACACCGCTCCCTGCACGGGAACGGCAGCCCACTGCAAAAACGCGGTTGGAGCAAGACGGGCGGGCGGCTGGAGGGGGGCGCGGATCGCGGCTGCTACACTGAAGGTTTCCAACCGCCGCCGCCATGCCGCCTGAGGACTCGATCCGCGTTGTGGGCGCCCGCGTCCACAACCTCAAGAACCTGAACGTCGCGATCCCGCTCAACGCCCTCACCGTGGTGACCGGGGTGTCGGGCTCGGGCAAGAGCAGCCTCGCCTTCGACACCCTTTACGCCGAGGGTCAGCGCCGCTACGTCGAGTCGCTCTCCGCCTACGCCCGCCAGTTCCTGGAGCGGATGGAAAAGCCCGACGTGGACGCCATCGAGGGCATCGCCCCGGCGGTCGCGATCCGGCAGAAAGCCGGCAGCCGCAACCCCCGCTCCACGGTCGCCACCGCCACCGAGATCTACGATTACCTGCGCCTGCTCTATGCCCGCGCCGGCACCACCTATTGCCCCAACTGCGGCATCCCGGTGGAACGCAGTGACGTGGACCGGGTGACGAAACAAATCCTGGAGCAGGCCGGCGGGCAGCGCGCCTACATTCTGTTTCCCGTGCGGGTCGAGCTGCCGCCCGCTCCGGCCGCGGCGCCCTCCAAGACCGGCCGCCGCAAACGTGTGTCCGGGGAGGCCGGCGCCGCCCTGGCGGCACGCAACGCCGCATGGGCCGCGCGGCTGGGCGAGCTGCGCGCCAAGGGCTTCAACCGCCTTTGGCAGAACGGACAGCGGGTCGAGTTCTCCACCCCGGAATCCCTGCTGCAACTCGATTTCGAGCAGCCGGTCTTCGTGCTGGTGGACCGCTTGGCCATCGAGCCCGAAACCCGCTCCCGCTTGGTGGATGGCATCGAGATCGCCTACCGCGAAGCCGGCGAGGTCAGCCTCGCGCTCGCCGATCAACCCGGGGCCGCACCGCTGCGCTTTAGCCTGCGCTTCGAGTGCAACCGCTGCGGACGCCGCTTCCAGGATCCGGAACCGCGCCTGTTCTCGTTCAATAACCCCTTTGGCGCCTGCCCGCGCTGCCAGGGCTTCGGCAACACCACCGACATCGCCGTGGAACGGGTGATTCCCGATCCCAATCTGAGCTTGCACCAGGGCGCCATCGAGCCCTGGAACAAGCCGCGCGGCGCCCCCTGGCGCACGGCGCTCAAGAAGTACGCGCCCACCGCTGGCATCGACCTCGACACGCCATGGCGCCTGCTGTCCGCCGAGCAGCGGCGCAAGGTGTGGGAGGGTGACGGCCGCTTCACCGGCGTCGCCGGGTTCTTCGAGTACCTGGAGCGCAAAAAATACAAGGTCCACGTGCGCGTGCTGATCAGCCGCTACCGCGGCTACGCCCTCTGCCCGGAGTGCCGCGGCGCCCGCCTCCGCCCGGAAGCGCTCGCGGTCTATCTGGATGCCGCCGAGGGGCGGCGCAATCTGCCCGAGGTCGCCGCGCTGACGGTGGAGCAGGCGCTGGAGTTCTTCCGCGGACTGCGCCTCACGCCGGAACAAGAGGCGGTCGCGGCGGCGGTCTTGATTGAAGTGCGGCGTCGCCTCGAGTTTCTGCTCAAGGTGGGTCTTGACTATTTGACGCTCGACCGGCTGGCCGCCACGCTCTCGGGCGGCGAGGCGCAGCGCATCCAATTGGCCACCTGCCTGGGTTCGCAGCTCGTGGGTTCGCTCTACGTGCTGGATGAACCCTCCATCGGCCTGCACCCGCGCGACACCCACCGCCTGATCGCCATCCTGCGTGAGCTGCGCGACTTGGGCAACACCATCCTGGTGGTGGAGCACGACCCCGACGTGATGCGGGCCAGCGACCGTCTGCTCGACCTGGGCCCCGCCGCCGGCGAGTTGGGAGGCGAGCTGGTGGCGGAGGGCACTTGGCAAGAGGTACAGGCCTCGCCCGCCTCGCTCACCGGACAGTACCTGCGCGGTGACCGCTCGATCCCCGTCCCCGCCACCCGCCGTAGCCCCGGCCGGAAGCTGTTGACCGTCCAGGGGGCCTATGCCAACAACCTCAAGAACCTCAGCGTCGAGATTCCCTTGGGCATGCTGGTGGCGGTCACCGGCGTCTCGGGCAGCGGCAAGAGCACCCTGGTGCACCAGGTGCTGCACCGCAACCTGCGACGGCTGCTCCGTCCCGCCGAGGTGGAGGAAGACAACGGCGGCGAGCTCGCCGGCTGCCGCGGCATTGCCGGCTACGGGCAGCTGAATGAGGTGATCCTGGTGGACCAGTCGCCGATTGGCCGTACCCCGCGCTCCAACCCGGTGACCTACATGAAGGCTTTCGACGGCATCCGCGAACTGCTCGCCCGCCAGCCCGAGGCCAAGAAGCGCGGTTACAAGGCCGGACACTTTTCCTTCAACCTGCCCGGAGGACGGTGCGAAACCTGCCAAGGCGAGGGGGTGGTGGCGGTGGACATGCAGTTCCTTGCCGACGTCGAGCTGGTGTGCGAGGAGTGCAATGGCACCCGCTACCAGGCCGCCCTGCTCGAAGTGCGGCTCAACGGCAAGAACGTACACGACATCCTGCAAATGACCGTCCAAGCCGCCATCGCCTTCTTCGCCGGCCAACCCAAAATTGAGCGCCCGCTGCGGCTGCTGCAAGAGATTGGGCTCGGATACCTCCGCCTGGGGCAGTCCGCCACCACGCTCTCTGGCGGCGAGGCCCAACGCATGAAGCTGGCCGCCCACCTGGCCCAGCCCCACTCCGCCGACCGCTCGCTCTTTCTCTTCGACGAACCCACCACCGGGCTGCACTTCGACGACATCGCCAAGCTGCTCGCCGCCCTGCAGCGCCTGATCGCCGCCGGGGGCTCGGTGCTGGTGATCGAACACAACCTGGAGGTCATCAAGACCGCCGACTGGGTGCTCGAGTTGGGACCCGAGGCGGGCGAGAACGGCGGCCGCCTGGTGGCCGAGGGCCCGCCGGAGTGGGTGGCCGGAGTCGCCGAGTCCCGCACCGCCCCCTTCCTCGCTCCCCTTCTCCCGGCCGCGCGCTAAGTACCTGGAACCAGACCCTTTGCCCGCTCAAACCGGGCGGCGAAGCCGCGGAGGGCGGGGCGAAGGTCCCTGTGCAGCGTCCTTCAGGAACGCGAGCCGGGCGGCGAACCCGGGCGCCCGGCACAGAGCATGAGCGATAAGCGGAGCGGAGCGGCGCAAGCCGCGAGCGCTCTCAAGCCCCACGAGCCGGGCGGCGAAGCCGGAGGCCCGGCGCAGAGCATGAGCGACAAGCGGAGCGGCGCAAGCCGCAAGCGCTCTCAAGCCCCGCAAGCCGGGCGGCGAACCCGGGGGCCCGGCGCAGAGCATGAGCGACAAGCGGAGCGGCGAAAGCCGCGAGCGCTCTCAAGCCCCGCAAGCCGGGCGGCGAACCCGGGCGCCCGGCGCAGAGCATGAGCGACAAGCGGAGCGGCGCAAGCCGCGAGCGCTCTCAAGCCCCGCAAGCCGGGCGGCGAACCCGGAGGCCCGGCGCAGAGCATGAGCGATAAGCGGAGCGGCGCAAGCCGCGAGCGCTCTCAAGACCTGCGAGCCGGGCGGCGAAGCCGGGGGCCCGGCGCATAAATAAATGAAAAGTCACGTTTTGCCGCTTGGCCGCATCTTTTTATGCGTGTAGTCTTTGCGGAGGGGCGAGGTATGGGGAAGCCACACGTCATCCGGGTAGTCCTCCTGGCGCTTTGCATGGGCGGCTGGGTGCTGGCCCAGGGGGCGAACACTACGGTGGACCCCAAGCTCGCCCACGACTACGCCCAGCTTGAAGCCCAGGCGGCCAACCGCCAGGGCGCCAAACAGGCCGAAGCCCTCGCCAAACTCGCCGAGATGGACTTCGACTTCGCCCATGCCGGCTACCTCGCCAACCAAACTACCGAGGGCGACCAGCAGCTCGACCGCGCCACCCAGCACGCCGACCAGGCCTGTGCCGTGCTCAAGACCGAAGCGGCGCGCGGGAAAACCGGCGGGGTGCGCAACGTGGAGATCTCGCTGCAGAGGGTGACCTACGGCCTCAAAGATCTAGCGCAGCGCGTCCACTTCCGCCAGCGCCCCAAGGTGGAAGCGGTAGGCAGTCACTTTGCCGATCTGCGCGCCGAGCTGCTGGATATGATGTTCGCGCCCAAGCCCAGCAAGGGCAGCTAGCCATGCCCTCCGGCTCGAAGTCGCCGCTTCTCCTGGCCCTGCTGGTTCTGGCCGGCGGTCTGGCGTTTCACGCGCCGCTGGTCCGGGCGCAGTCGCGCGATCCGCTTACGCCGGCCGAGGCCGGCCAGGTGCGCGACACCGCCGGCAAACTCGACCAACGCATCCCGCTGTTGTTGAAGTTTGCCGGCGAACGCCTCGCCCGCTTCGAGCAGATCCGCCAGGAGTCGCCCCGGCCGCCAGGCCGCGACGCCCAGCTCTACGCCCTCCTCGAAGAGTACAAAGCCATCCTCCCCGAGATGGATGATGCGGTGAGCGATGCCGCCAGCGGGCTCACCACCAGCGAGAGCGATGGCAAGAAATTCAACCTGAACAAGATCGTGGGCGACGTGATTGCCGCCGATCAAGGCTTCGCCACCACCCTCCAGCACATCCAGTCCGCTTCCACCCCCGCCGACCTTGCCAACTATCACTTCATGCTCGACGACTGTCTTGATGTGACCGCCGATAGCCTGCAAAATGCTAAAGACAGCCGTCCCGCGAAAAAATAGAATCGCCCCGCTGGCGGTGGGACGACGGGCGGCGCAACCGCGCGGCGGCCCGCGCCCATGAATGACTGACCTCGAGCCCACATTCCTGGCGGTTTACCGCGAGCTCAAGCCGCGCTCCCCTTTGCCCGCCATGGAAGTGGGGTTCTACCCCTTCGCCCACATCAACAACACCATCCGGCTGCGCGACGGCCGCATCCTGGTGCGGCTCAGCGACCTGCTGCAAACCGCGCCCGAGATGGTGCTGGAGGCGCTGGCGCACATCCTGCTGCGCAAGCTCTATCGGCGCCCCATCCCCGAGGTGTACAACGCCCGCTACCGGCGCTTTATCGGTCAGAAGGAGATCGTGGCCAAGTCGCACCTCATCCGCCAGATCCGCGGCCGCAAGCAGCTCACCACCCCAGCCGGCCGGCACTATCACCTGGAGGAGATGTTCGATGAACTCAACCAGCGCTTCTTCCAGGGTTGGATGGCGCGCCCCGACCTGAGCTGGGCGCCGCGGGCCTCGCGCCGCAACCTCGGGCACTATGACCCGGCGCACAACGCTATCCTGATCAGCCGCGTCTTCGATTCGCCCCGCATACCGCGCTTCGTGCTGGAGTATGTGCTATACCACGAGATGCTTCACCTGCGCTTCCCGGTACGCATGAAGGGCAGCCGCCGCTGCGTCCACTCCCCGGAATTCCGCACCGAAGAACGCCGCTTTCCGGGCTGGGAAGACGCCGAAGCGTGGCTGAAACGAATCTAGGGGCAAGCGAAGCGGAGCACAAGCTAGAGGGTCTAGTGGAACCAGGGAGGCTCCTCGAACATCTGTATTACCATAGGGGTACGGTCGCTCGCCTGCTCGCCCCGTAGTGCCATATGCTTCGACACCCGCTGCTCGCCATGACCGTGATCCTGGGCTTGGGGACCTTGGGCCTCGCCGCGCAGGGTACCCAACAGCAGACCGGCCCGGTCATCATCCCGAAGAAGGTCCCGGCTTCGCCCACCGCTCCGCCCCCCCCGCCGCCACCGCAACAGCAGGTGCAGAAGCCGCAGTTCAACTACTCGGTCTCCGTTCCCGACGTCGAGATCCCGGTGACCGTCCAGACGCAGAACGGCCAGTTCATCCCCAACCTTACCGAAAAGCAGTTTCAGCTGTTCGAGGATGGGGTTCCGCAAAAGATCGACAAGGTCTCGGTCACCAATGACGCGCCCATGACGGTGGTCCTGCTGATCGAGTTCCGCCAAACCTGGTATCAATTCCTATACAACATCCTGGAAGCCTCCTACGCCTTCACCGGCCAATTGCAGAAACAGGATTGGGTCGCCTTGATGACCTATGACTTGAAGCCCACCGTCGTAGTGGACTTCACGCACGACAAGCGCGCGATTTACGAGGGCCTGAACTCACTGCACTTCGCCGACTTCAGCGAAGCCGACCTGTTCGATTCCCTCTCCGACGCCATTGATCGGCTCGACGCGATCCCCGGACACAAGACCATCGTTCTGATTAGCACGGGCTTCAACACCTTCAGCCACATGACCTTCGACCAGGTCCGCAAGAAGGTGGATGCTACCCAGGGCATCACCATCTACTCCGTCAGCATGGCGTGGGCGCTGGAGCAGTGGCTGACCGGCAACGGCTACCGCGAGCAAATGCAGGAAATGAGCATCCTGCAAGGCAACAACGAGTTGCGCTACTTCGCCACCGCCACCGGCGGCCGCTACTACGAACCCCGCTTCGAAGGCGCTTTCGGCGACGTGTTCCAGGAGATCGCCGGATCGGTGCGCAGCCAGTACACCATCAGCTACACACCAACCAACAAAAAGCTGGATGGCACGACCCGCAAAGTCAAAGTGACGCTGGTCGCTCCCGACGGCAAGCCGCTCAAAATGATCGACCAGAAGGGCAAGAACGTGAAGTACGACATCACCTACCGCGACAGCTACACTTCACGGCACGTGGTCGAATAAACCTTCGCGAAGAACGCCTCTACCTGCTCCAGGATCTGCCGCTCCGTACCGGCTTGGTAGATCGCCTTCCGAAGTTGGCCGCCGTCTTCCACGCCGTGGGTGAACCAGGCGGCAAACTGCTTCATCTTTCCCACCGCGCCCGGATTTCCCTGCCGGATCAGCCGCCGGAAGTAATCGGTCATTAACTGCTCACGATCGCGTTCGCTGGGCAGCGGATAGGCGCCTGTGGTCCGGTACGCCTCCATCTGGCGAAAGATCCAGGGATTCGCCGCCGCGGTGCGCCCGATCATCACCCCGTCGCAGCCGGTCTGGGCGACCATGGCCGCCGCGTCCTCCGGCGAACGGATGTCGCCATTGCCGAACACCGGAATGGAGACCGCCTGCTTCACGTCCGCGATCCATTCCCAGCGGGCGTTGCCCGAATACCCCTGTTCCCGCGTGCGCGCGTGCAGCGCCAGGCCGTTGACACCGCAACTCTCGGCCAAGCGCGCCAGCTCGACGTGCACCAATTGCGCCTCGTCCCAACCGGCGCGGAACTTCACCGTGAAGGGCAGCGAAACCGCGCCCCGAATCGCCTCGAACAAGCGCCGCAGCAGCGGCAGGTCGCGCAGCAGACCGGAGCCGCCGTTGCACTTCACCACTTTTTTGGCGGGGCAGCCCAGGTTGAGGTCAATGCTGTCGAACCCCATCTGCTCCACGATCACCGCCGCCTCGGCCATCACCGCCGGATCGCTGCCGAAAAGCTGGGCGGCGATGGGCCGCTCCTCCGGTTCGAAACTCAAGTAGCGCCGCGCCACTTTGGCCGAACGCACGATCCCGTCTCCCGAGGTGAACTCGGTCATGATCAGCCCGCAGCCGCCCAGATCGCGGATGAAGCGCCGGAAGACGGTATCCGTGATGCCCGCCATTGGCGCCAGCACGCTGGCCGGCGCCAGCCGGACTTGCTTGCCGGCGTGCGCGAGGGTCACCTCCGCCGGTAGCGCGGCCAGTGCGTCCATCCCCGCCGGCGCCCCCGGACGCGGTGTGTCCCAAAACTTATGCACGCTCTATTGTAAACGCGCGGGATGCGGCAACCCGGCCCGGCCTCATGCAATGTTGATGATCTTGCGCTCGATCGCGTACCGCACCAGGTGCGCCTTGTTGTGGATGTCGAGCTTGCGCATCAGGTTGAATTTGTGCGCCTCCACCGTCTTGGTGCTGAGTTGCAGCTTTACCGCAATCTCCTTCACCGAAAGTCCCTCGGCAAGGAACTTGAGCGTCTCGCGCTCGCGCGGCGTCAACGTGCCCAGGCGCGGCTTGAAGCGTTCGGCGGGATTGCGCACGCTGATGTCTTCCACCAGCTTCGAGAGAATGCGCGGGCTGAGGTACTTGCCGCCCCGCCGCACCTCGCGGATGGCGCCGATCAACTGGTCCGCCGGGCTGTCTTTCAGAAGGTATCCGGAGGCTCCCGCCTCCAGGCACTGCTGCAAATAGTCCTCATCGTCGTACATGCTCAGGAAGACCGCTTTGGTTTCGGGGCGCTGCTTGCGAATTTGGCGCACCGCCTCAAAGCTCGCCAGCCCGGGCATGCCGATATCCATCAGGACCAGGTCGGGCTTCAACTCCGCGGCCTTGGCCACCGCCTCGGTGCCGTCCTGGGCTTCGCCCACCACCTGCATGTCGTATTCCGCCTCCAGCAGGGTTTTCAGTCCCTGGCGGAACAAGGTGTGATCATCCGTCAAAAGTATGCGCAATTTCATCATGATGTCTGGTCTCAGGAGGCGTGGGCCATCTTCTCCGGTTTGCCGGCCTGGACGGGAAGCAGCGGAATTTGAATCGAGATCCGCAAGCCCTGGCCGCGCTCGGAATCGAACCCGAGCCGGCCCCCCGCCAAACGGACGCGCTCGCGCATGCCCGCCAGGCCGAAGTGTGTGGAAGCGACCGTGGCGCCGGGGCGGGGGCGGTCGGATAGCCCCACGCCGTCGTCGCTCAGTCGAATTTGCAATTGCTGCGCCGTGGCCACAATCTTTAAATGAATCCGGGTGGCCTGGGCGTGGCGCGCCGCATTGCGGAGCCCCTCCATGACCACCCGGTAGACCAGCGTTTCCAGGCTGCGCTCCAGCCGCTTGGGGCCGGAAACGAATTGAAACCGCACCTTCCAGTTCTGCTGACTCCGTAGCTTGCGAAGTTCCAGCCGTAGTGCCGCCTCGAGGCCAAGCTCGTCCAGCAGCAGCGGCGACAGTTGCGACAGAATGCGCCGCAGTTCCGCCACGCTGCTATCCACCAGGGTCAACCCCTGCTCCATCCAGTGCTGCGCCGCCGCTCGCGTCGGCTGGCGCAACCCCATCTCCATATACAATCGCAGCGCCAGCAGCGACTGCCCGGTCTCGTCGTGGAGGTCGCGGCTGATCCGCCGCCGTTCCTCATCCTGGGCCTCGAGCAAACGGCGCGACAGATCCATAACCCGCTGCTGCTGTTTTTGCAGCCGTTCCGCCATCCGCGTGCGCTCGATCGCCAACGTCGAGCGTTCGGCCAGGGCGCGGAGCAGTTCCTTCTCCTGGGGCAGGCACTCGTAGACCCGGTCGAAGGCGACCGTCAAGACGCCCAGCACTTCGTACGCGTGGGCCGCGCCGTTGTTCTCCGGCCTGCGGGCCCCGTTCGGCGCCTGCCGCCGCGTCAGCGGCACCGCCCACACCGACTTCACCTCGAGCGCGCGGTAATACGGTTGCGCCACCCGCGGATCGTTGGCGGCATCGAGTAAAAAACCGGGCGTGCCGCGCTTCACCACCCGCTCGAAGAAGGGCCCGACGCCCGCCGCTTCGTGAATCATCTCCCGCTCGAGGCCGTAGGAAGCGGCGTGGCGCAGCCGCCGTTCGCCGTCGCGCCGGTTCTCGATCAGCAGAATCTCTCCCCACTTGAGGGGAAACAACTGGGCCGCCTGCTGCAACAACCGCTGCAGCAACTCCGGCAGGTCTCCCGAGTTGAGTTCGGCGTCGAGCACCCGGACCAGTGCTCCCAATCCATTGCTCTGCGCCGCCACGTAGGCCTCCGCCACGGCCAACGAGGTGCGTTGCTGCAGCCATGTGTAGACGCCGGCGGCGTTGCGCGTTCCGAGCGCCGGTGTCAGCACGGCAATCGCCAACGGACGGAACTGCGCGGCCGCATCGTTGACCTGCGCCAGGGGAATACTCAGCTTGGCCAGCCGCGCCGCCACGTAGTGAACCTGTTCCCAGATCGCTTCCATGCCCGGGCGCGAGGTGGCATGCTCGCCGTAAGGATGCGGCAAGAGCAATTGCTCCAAGGCGTACAGAACCCGGCCCGATGGCCGCGGCTTGGGACGGAAGGCGCGGCGCCACTGCGCCAGCAACTCCGCTTCCTCCGCCATCAAGTGACGGTGCGCGGCGAGCAGGATGTCTTCCGGATAGAGACTGGACCCGGAGTGTGAACCGGTAGGGGTAGCTGACTTCAATTCACCCAACTGCAACAATGGTGTGGTGCTGCGACTTGGAAGCAGTATAGCAGTTGAAATGAAGGTACATACCTTCCTTTTGCCGTAGTGGTGAATCTATGCACGATGCGATACAACTCGATGTGCGCTCGGCCGGCGAATATGTTGCGGCGTTGATCGTTGTCGGCCCTACGGCTAGCGGCAAGTCTGATCTGGCAATCGCGCTCGCGGAGCAGTTTCAGGGTGAGGTTGTCAACTTTGATTCCGTCCAGCTCTACCGTGATTTCGACCTTGGGACCGCCAAGCCGTCAGCCCGGGATCTCGCCCGAGTGCCCCATCACCTGATCGGCGTCGCCGATGCGCATGAACCTTGGACGGCGGGCGAGTACGCTCGGCGCGCGCGCCCCGTAGTGGAAGACATCGCGCACCGGGGCCGGGTTCCCGTGCTGGTGGGGGGAACCGGCTTCTATTTGAGGGCGCTCGTGCAAGGACTTTCCGATGCACCCGTGGCGACGGCGCCATTGCGCGCGCGCTTGCGCCGGCGCCCGGCCGCCCATCTGTACCGGCTGCTGCGGCGCCTCGACCCCGAGGCCGCGGAGAGAATTGCGGAGCGTGACACCTCCAAAGTCATCCGCGCCCTCGAAGTCCGCTGCCTCACCGGGCGCCCCATGGCCGCGGGCTGGCGCGCGTCGCCGCCCGCGGGGTGGCCCGAAATCCGCCCGCTGAAGCTGGGACTGAACCCCGACCGCGCAGCCCTCTACCGCCGCATTGACGAACGCGCCCGGATGATGTTTTCGGAAGGCATCCAGGAAGAGACCCGGCGATTGCTTCCGCTCTACCCCGTGGAACTCCGCATCTGGATTGCGCACGGCTATAAGCAAGCCTGCGACATCGTGCTGCGGCACGCCGACCCCGCCGGCGCGCTGGCCGAAGCG
>DATNAC010000145.1:0-40997 GCA_035573035.1 Terriglobales bacterium | reverse complement strand
CGGAGATGGTGTTTTTGAGCGAGATCGTCTTCCTGCTCAAGACGTTTTTCTTCGTCTACATCGGGCTTTCGATCCGGTTCACCGATCTGCGCTGGCTGATCTTTGGCGGGGTGATCACCGCGCTGCTCTTCCTGCCGCGCCTGATTGCCGTGCGTCTGGCCTTGCGCGTGCCCACTCCGAATCGCGATGCCGCGCTCGCCGCCTGCATGCTGCCGAAAGGCCTGGCGGCGGCGGTGCTGGCGGCGCTGCTGGTGGAGCAGCAGGTACCGATGGCGCTGGCGTTGCAGAGCACGGTGTATGCGGTAATTTTCTTTGGGGTGGTGTTCACCTCGGTGTTGGTGTTCGCGGTGGAGCAGCGGCTGGGGGGCGCGGGCATGATCTGGTTGCTGGGCCGGACGCCGGAACTGGCGGTCGGGACGGTCGCGGTTAGTCCAGAATGAAACGGCCGTCGGGCCGCCCAAACGGGGACGGCAGACGGCATGCGCGCCAATTTAGCCGACCGTGTGCAACGAGCGTTCCGGGCTGGAAGTCGCATCCAGGCAGCCATGAGCCGAGTAGCTGCGCGGCGCCGGGGGGAGCGTTGGTACGCCAAGGGGCACCGGATGCTGCAGCGCCTGGGGTGCGAGCGATGGCTGGATTTCCGCTGGTGTGAGATCTTGTGCAGCGGGCAGCCAAATGGCGTTCCCTCGGGTTGGGACATTGATTCATTGTGGCTGGGCGAGGCGGGGCCGCCGGACCAAGAGTGGCTGGCGGGGCTGGCGCCGGGGCGCGCCCGCGAGTTCGCCGAGCGCTGGGAGGCAGGGCGGCGCTGCTATGCCGCGGGGCTCAGCCAGGCGGGAGAATTCCGCTGTGTGGGTTATTTGTGGGTGGCGGTGGGGCCGACGCGGCTGCCGGGCCAGGGTAGCTATGTGTGGGACTTGCCGGCGGGCTGCGCCTGGTACTTTGACGCGTACTTCCATCCGCTGATTCTGGGCACCTATCCCGACCTGGCGCGGTACGTCGCGCAGCGACTGCGCGAGGAGGGCATCCCGCGGCTTCTCGGGCAAGTAGAGTACGACAACCGGGTGTCGCGGCGCGTGCACCGCATGCTGGGCGGGGAGCGCCTGGGGTGGATTGCGACCGTCCGCGTGATGGGTATCGCCGTGCATTTGGATCGGCACGGAGAGCACGGTTGGCGGGTGCGGTGGGGGCGCATGCCAGCGCGGTTGGCGGGGTTTCTACCGCCGGCGATGGCCGGCGAGCCAACTCCGGCGGCGCAGCAAGAAGCGGTGTGAACGAGCTCAGACGCGCAGAAAATTCCTGAACTTGGCCGGGTTGACATCGAATCCGGGGAACACGCCCGAGAGTTGCGTGACGCCCAGGTGGCGCCGCACCACCTCGCTCAGCACGTCGCGGAAGTCGGTGGTAATGGCAAGGTCGCGCTCCTGGTAGAGCTGCTGCGACGAGAGCCCGGGCCAGTCGCCGTAAACCTTGCCGCCTTGGACTTCACCGCCTAACACGAACATCACGTTGGCGTGGCCGTGGTCGGTGCCGCGGTTGCCGTTTTCGTGCACGGTGCGGCCGAACTCCGACATGGTGACCAGCACGACGTCTTGCTGGCGCTCGCCGAGATCGGTCCAGAAGGCGTTGATGGCGTCGCCGAACTGGCGCAGGCTGTTGGCCAACTGACCCTGGGCATTGCCCTCGTTGACGTGGTGGTCCCAACCGCCGACATCGGCAAAGGCCACCTCTACCCCGACGTCAGCTTTGATCAACTGCGCCAGTTGTTTGAGGCTATTGCCCAACTGCTGGTTGGGGTAGATGGCGCCGTTGGCGGGCTGGTAAGAGCGGGGGTCGAGTTGTTTGAGCAGGCCAAGGGCTTCGAAGGTATCGCGGCCGGCGGGGCGGAGGACCGCGTCGGCGGCCTGGTCGTACATGGCTTCGAAGCTGTCGCCCACGAGCGCGGCCTGGGGGCCGGCGCCGCCGACGCGGAAGGCGCTGAGGTTGTTGATGGCCACCGCGGGAACCCGACCTTGCAGCGTCATCGGCACTTGGGCGCTCATGGCGACGGCTCGCATGGGGGAGGCCCCGGCGTTGGGGTCGAGGCTGAGGGCGCGGTTGAGCCAGCCGTCGTCGGTGGACTTGAGTCCGGGCGTGCCCGATTCCATGAAGTCCTGGGCGTCGAAGTGGGAGCGGGTGGGGTCGGGCGAGCCGGTGGCGTGGAGGGCGGCGAGGTGGCCCTGGTCCCAGAGCGGCTTGAGGCCGGCGAGGGCGGGATGGAAGCCGAAAAAGCCATCCAGGTTGAGCAGCTCGGCGCGCGGGATGGCAATGGAGGGGCGCAGCTTGTAGTAGGACTCCTCGCCGTAGGGCACCACCACGTTGAGACCGTCGGCGGCGCCGCGCTGGAAGATGGCGACCAGGATCTTCTTGCGGCCGCCGACCGCGCTGGCATAGGCGGAGCGGGCCAGCCATTTGGGAAGCATGCCGATGCCCACCATGGCCATGGCCGAGTTTTTGAGAAAAATGCGCCGGGTCGTCATGCGGCTACCTCCGTTGAAAATCGGGCGAGCCCAGCACCAGGCCGGCGATCTGCACCGGCAGGGCGGGGGCCTGGTTGGGCAAGCTGGCCACGGCGCGCTCGATGGTGGAGCGGGTCGAGGCCGAAGCCTGTTCGTAGAGCAGGGCCTGGAAGAGTTTCTGTTCGAGGCCGGGAGCGGCGGTGGCGCCCGCGGCCAGGGCATCCACATCCACCTGCACGCCGGGCACCTGATCGCGCGCCAACTGCATGGCGAAGTTGAGGCGGGCGATCAGGCCGCTGCTCGAGACCCAGGCTGCGCCGACGTTCTCATAGCCGGTGGGAGGTTCCTTGGCATAGAGCGGCTGGCCCATGGAGGCAATGACCTGGGTGAGGCGGGTGGGGTTGCTGACGCCGGCGCCGAGGGCGCGCACCGCCGACACCACCATTTCCAAAGGCGATTTCACCTTGTCGCGGTAATAGGTGGATTGCCAGAACTCGGGGGAATTGATCATGGTCTCCATCACCTGGCGCAGGTCGCCATCGGATTGGAGAAACGTGCTGGCCATGCGGTTCACCAGCGCCGGCGGGGGCTCGTCGGCCACGAAGCGCTGCGCCAGTTGGTAGGAGATGTGGTGTGCGGTGGCGGGGCTGTGGGCCAGGATCTGGATGACGGCAAGGCCGTCATTCATGCCGCCGCCGGCGGGGATCACGCGGCCCAGGACCAATTTGGCGCCCTTGTCATGCAGGTTGTCGTTGTAATAGAAGGCCGCGCGCTGGCGGGGTTGGAGGATGGTCCAGCCGGTGAAGCAGCGCGCCACCTCGGTCACATCCTTTTGGGTATAGCCGCCGTTGACGCCGAGCGTCTGCAACTCCATGATTTCGCGGCCGTAGTTCTCGTTGATGCCGGGGGTGGGAGCGCCCGGCTTGGCTACGGCACGGCGGCGGCGCATGGCCAGGGAGTCGGGATCCACCGACTGCCAGTTGTCCAGGTAGAACATCATGGCCGGGCTTTCGGCGGTGGCGAGCAGGAGGTCGGAGAACTTGCCCAACACATGGGGACGGATGGCGTCGCGCTCGTAAGGGGTGATGAGGTTGCGGTCCAGGTTCTTCCGGATGTAGATGTTGAAGTGGTTGAACCAGAAATCGGTGAGCACGTCCTCGAGCTGGCGGTTGGTGTAGACGGCGCGCAGCACCTTGCTATCGAGCAGGTCGAGCGCCACCACCTGCCGCGGGTTCATCCGGGCCACCAACTCGCGCTGCTGGGCGAGGGGCAGCCAGGGGTTCAGGGGCTGGGCCAGGCTGCGCGGCAGGGCGGCGAGCACGGCTTCGCGGGTATTGGCGGGCAGCGACTCGATCTCCATCACGCGCTGGCGCGGGTTGCCGGTCGAGATGCCCGCGAGCTGCTCGGGAGTGAGCAGGCCCGCCAATTTGGCCTGAGCGTCGGTCTCTTCCTTCCGATTGGCCGCGGCGGCGTCCTGGCGCGCGTTCTTGGCGGCATTGCCGAAGGGAAAGCGCTGCATCATCTCGGCCGGAGACATGCGCAGTGTCGCCAGCGGGGCCAGGGCGTCGGCCAGCTCGGGGTTCTCGACGACCTTGTCGGGATGGAGCTGCTGCTGGATCCAGTTCTTGAGGCCTAGGCGCTGCACCAGCGCGATGTCGCCAGGCGCGATGCCCCAAGTAAGGCGGTTCAGGGCCTGGACGATCTGCTGTTGGGAGTCGAGCCTTTTCGCGGCAGCCGGCGCTTGGGCTGCCAGAATGGCCGCTGCCAACGCACCTCCCGCCAGGGTCCAACCTGCCCACCGCACCGCCGCCTTGACCATACAAGCTACTCTCCCTTGAGCTTAACCCTGGCGCCGGAAAAAGGTTGTGCCGGGACTGCGCCGCGGACTCGAAAACCCGCGATAAACAATGGTAAAATAAGACTTTATGGCCGGAGACGACAGCCAAATTCCACTTCAAGGCAGTGGCCCCGCCAACCCGGAGGGAGCCAAGCCGTTTCTGCCCGTCAACATTGAGGACGAGATGCGCCGCTCGTACCTCGACTATGCGATGTCGGTAATCGTGGGCCGGGCTCTGCCGGACATCCGCGACGGCCTGAAGCCGGTTCATCGCCGCATCCTCTACGCGATGTTCAGCGAGGGGCTGCTGTCGAACAAGAAATACTCGAAGTGCGCCGGCGTCGTGGGCGAAGTGCTGAAGAAGTACCATCCGCACGGCGATGCGCCGGTGTACGACGCTTTGGTGCGCATGGCGCAGGACTTCAACCTGCGTTACCTGCTGGTGGACGGGCAAGGCAACTTTGGTTCGGTGGACGGGGACCCACCCGCCGCCTACCGTTACACCGAAGCCCGGCTGACCAAGATCGCCGAGGAGCTGCTGCGGGACATTGATAAGGACACCGTGGATATGGTGCCCAACTTCGATGAGTCCACCAACGAGCCCACGGTTCTCCCCACGCGGCTGCCCAACCTGCTGATCAACGGCTCGGACGGTATCGCGGTGGGCATGGCGACCAAGATCCCGCCCCACAACCTCACCGAGATTCTCGGCGCCGCCCTGGAGTTGCTGCACAACCCCAAGGCCGGCTTGGCCGACCTGATGCAACACGTTCAGGGCCCGGATTTCCCGACCGGCGGCATTCTCTACGGCAAGTCCGGCATTGCCCAGGCGTACGCGAACGGCCGGGGATCGTTCATGATCCGCGCCCGGGCGGCGGTGGAGCCGCTGGGCAAGGACCGCAAGGCCATCGTCATCACCGAAATTCCCTACCAGGTGAACAAGGCGCGGTTGATCGAGCGCATCGCCGAGTTGGTGCAGGAGAAGCGGATCGAGGGCATCAGCGACATCCGCGACGAGAGCGACCGGGATGGGATGCGGATCGTGCTCGAGCTGAAGCGTGGGGAACAGCCGGAGCTTATTCTCAACCAGCTCTACAAGCACACCAGCTTGCAGACCAGTTTCGGGATGATCCTGCTGGCGGTGGTGAATGGTCAACCGCGCGAGATGGGTTTGGTGCAGGCGATTCAACACTTCCTGGACCACCGCGTGGACGTGGTGCGGCGCCGCACCACCTTCGAGCTGCGCAAGGCGCGCGAACGCGAGCACGTGTTGGAGGGCTACAAGATCGCGCTCGATCACCTGGATGCGGTGATCGCGCTGATCCGCGCCGCCGCCAGCCCGCGCGAAGCGCGCGAGGGGCTGGTCAGCCGCTTCCGGCTGAGCGAGCGGCAGGCGCAGGCGATCCTCGATCTGCAACTGCACCGCCTCACCGGGCTGGAGCGGAAGAAGATCATGGACGAGCTCGAGGAGATCCGGCTGCGCATCGCCGAGCTCGAGTCCATCCTGGCGAGCGACAAGAAGCTGCGCGGCGTGATCGCCGACGAACTCAAGGAGATCCGCAAGGACTACGGCGGGGACAGGGACCCGCGCCGCACCGAGATCCAGGCGGAGGCGGACGAGATCCTGCTCGAGGATCTGATCAAGGAAGAGACGGTGGCGATCACCGTGACCCACTCCGGCTACCTGAAGCGCACCCCGATTTCCACTTACCGGCTGCAGCGCCGCGGCGGGGGCGGGCGCAAGGGTGCGGGAACGCGCGAGGAGGACTTTGTCGAGCATTTGTTCGTTTCCTCCACGCACAGTTACATCCTGATCTTCACCAACACCGGCCGGGTGTACTGGCTGAAGGTGTACGAGATCCCCGACGCAGCCGCCAGCGGCAAGGGCAAGGCCATTCAGAGCCTGGTGGCGCTGCAGGAGGGCGAGGTGGTGAAGGCGATGATGCCGGTCAAGGACCTGGAGAGCACGACCGAGTTCATCGTGATGGTGACGCGCGGGGGGACCATCAAGAAGACGCCGGTCAAGGATTTCTCCAACCCGATGGCGCGCGGCATCATTGCCATGGGGGTGGACAAGGGCGACGAGTTGGTATCGGCCAAATTGTCCGACGGCAAGAGCGAGATTTTCCTGGCGACACATGAGGGGCAGGGGATCCGCTTCGAGGAAGGCGGGGTGCGCGCCATGGGCCGCGCCGCCACCGGCGTGCGGGGCATGAAGCTGGCCGAGGAGGACTTCATCGTGGGGATGGAGGTGGCGGGGAACCCCAACCAGCTCATCCTCAGCGTGACCGAAGCCGGCTATGGCAAGCGCACGGCGCTGAGCGAGTACCGGCTGCAGTCGCGGGGCGGCTCGGGCGTGATCAACGTCAAGACGACCGCGCGCAACGGCAAGGTGGTGGCGGTGATGGCGATCAACGAGACCCCGGAGGTGATGATCATCAGCCAGCAGGGCAAGATCATCCGGGTGGGGAGCAGCTCGATTCGCGAGGTGGGACGAGCCAGTCAGGGGGTGCGCATCCTGCGGCTGGAGGAGGGCGACCAGGTGGCCGCGGCCAGCGTGCTGCCGCCGGAAGAGGCCGAAGCCGTGCCCGAGGCCACGCTGCCGCTGCAGTAAGGCGGCGGCCGGGCTTAGCGGTGGATATCTTCGGCGGCGAGGCAGCCGCCGCCGCAGGGGCCGTGCTCGAACTGCAGGGTGGTGTGGCGGATGGCGTAGCGCTCGGCGAGGAGCGCGCACACGCGCTGGCGGATTTGATCGCTGGCCGAAGGCGGGATGTCGGCGATCTGAAGGTGGGCGCTGAGAGCGTGGGACTGCGAACCCAGGCTCCAGATGTGCAGGTCGTGCACCGCTTCCACGCCCTCGACCGCGGCCAGATCGGCGGCGACCGAGTCCGAGCGCAGGCCGCGCGGGGCGCCCTCCAGCAGGATATTGAGCGTTTCGTGCAAAACGCCCCAGCCCGAGGCCACGATCAGACCGCCGATGACCAGCGACAGGATGGGGTCCACCAGGAGCCATCCCGTCCGGCGGATCACGATGGCGCCCAGGATCACCAGCGCGGTGGCAAAGGCATCGCCCACCATGTGCAAAAAGGCGGCGCGGAGGTTGACGTCCTCACTGCCGCTTTCCAGGGCGAGCGCGATCGCGGCGTTCATGACCAAGCCGATGGCCGCGACCCAGAGCATTGGGCCGGTGGCGACCGTTTGGGGGGTGCGCAGGCGCTCGATCGCCTCGACCACGATCAGGACGGTGATAACGAACAGGGTGAGGACGTTGGCCAAGGCGGTCAACACACCGGCGCGATGGAAGCCGAAGGTTTTGCGCGCGGTCGGGGGCTTAGTCTGGAAGTAGACGCCGAGCCAAGTCAGGGCCAGGGCGAGAAAGTCGGTGAGGTTATGGCCCGCCTCGGAGACCAGCGCCAGCGAATGAGCCTGAAGCCCCACCACGAAGGCGACCACGACATAGGCGAGGGTGGCGGCGGCGCCCAGGGTCAAGATGGTCTTGGCCGGCCGGCCGTGTCCGTGGTCGTGGCCCGCGTGGGGGCCGTGGGAATGGGAATGCGCGTGCATCCTCTCTACTCAGTCTATGCCTGTCTGCTAAAATCGGACCTTCCCCGGAACCCAGCAGGAACGTGGTGCGCGCCACCCGAGTGGGCGTGTGGCCCCGGCGGGTGCGCCAGTTGAATCATAAGCACAGATGACGCTGCCCTTCGTGCGTGATTTTTTCATGACGTTGGCGCGCCAGAGTCCCCTGTCGCAGGTGGCGGAGGCGGCGGCGCGGGGGGAAGCGGTGTCGCTGAGCGGGTTGACCCCTTCAGCCCAGCTGCTGGCGGCGGCGCAACTGCAGCGCCTGACGCAGCGTGCGGTGATGTTGTTGGTGGCCGACAATCGCGTGGCCGAGGAGTGGCGGGACACGCTTGCCACCTTCGCCGACCTGACCGGGAGCGATGCGGAGCGGCCGCGCATCATGCCGGCGTTTGAACTCGACCCCTATGAAGGGCTTTCCCCGCACGCCGCCATTCTGGAGCAACGCGCGGTGGCGGCGTGGCGCGCGGTGGAGGGGCAGCCCTTCCTGATCGTGCCGGCGGTGGCGGCCGCCACGCGGCTGCCACCGCCGGAGCGGTACCGGAAACTGGCGCGGCGGCTGCGCAAGGGCGATTTTCTCGATCTGGAAAGCCTGGCCGAGCAGTTGGCGCGGCTGGGGTACCAGCGCACCGAACCGGTGGAGATGCCGGGGCAGTTCTCCATCCGCGGCGGGCTGCTGGACGTTTTCAGCCCGGAGGCGCTGCGCCCGGTGCGGCTGGAGCTGTTGGGCGACGAGATCGAGTCGCTGCGCGAGTTCGACCCGGCGACGCAGCGCTCGGTGCCGAGCGCGGTCGGCGAGGCGGTGTTGCTGCCCTTGACCGCGCTGCCGCTCGACGCGGAATTGCGGGCGCAACTGGGTGACACGCCGGCGCCGGGGTGGGAGTTCCGCGTACCCGGGCTTTTGGGATTCCGTCACTCGGTGTTCGAGTTGGCGGAAAAGCCGCTGATCGTGGTGGCGGAACCGGACGCGGTGCAAGGCGAGATGGAGCGCTGGTGGCTGCGGCTCGAGGAACGCCGCGCCGGGGCGCCGCCGGATGCGCCCGCGCCGGAGACGATCTTCTTCAGCCCCGCCGAAATGCGCGAGGTGTTGGCCCACAGCGCGTGCGTCGAGATGCGCGAGCTCTCGATCGAGGCGGTGGACCTGAGCGCCGAGGCGCTGGAGGTCAACCCGGCGGGCACAGGCGGCCTGGAACCATCGCCGGCGCGCCGGGTGCAACTGCCCAGCCGGCCGGCGACCCGCTACCACGGCGCCATGGCGCGGCTGATGGAGGACATCCGCCAGCAGTTGGCGGCGGGGCAGCGGATGGTCTTGCTGGGCGCCAATGCGGGCGAGGTGGAGCGTTTGGGCGACCTGTTCACCGAATACAATCTGCCGTTTCAGCTGGGTGCGCGGGCGCAGCGTTCGGGCTCGGACTATCTGGCGGAGAAGGCCTACTTCAGTCCCTCGGTGCCGGCGGCGCTGATTGCCGAGGGGGCGCTGCTGCGCGGCTTCACGCTGCCTACCGAGCGGCTGACGGTGTTCGGCTCCAACGACCTCTTTCAGGAGGATGCGGCGCGAGCCTACGGCGCCCCGGCGCGCCGCTCCAACGTATCCAGCTTTTTGAGCGATTTCCGCGACCTTACCCCGGGCGATTTCGTGGTGCACGTGGAGCACGGCATCGGCCGCTACGTGGGGCTGACCAGCTTCGAACAGGCGGCGGCGGCGGCGATGCCGCAGCGCAGCGGCGAGTTCATGATTTTGGAGTACGCCGACGCGGCCAAGCTCTACGTCCCGCTGACCCGCATGGACCTGGTGCAGAAGTACCGCTCCGCCGAAGGCACCGCGCCGGCGCTCGACCGCATGGGCGGCCAACAGTGGTCGCAGCGCAAGAACCGGGTCAAGAAGGCCATGAAGGACATGGCCGACGAGCTGCTCAAGCTGTACGCCGCGCGGCAGGCGGTGAACGTCATCGCCTGCGCGCCCGACGGCAACTTTCAGCACGAGTTCGAGGACGCCTTCCCCTACACCGAGACCGAGGACCAGCAGAAGGCGATCGACGACGTGCGGCGCGACCTGGAGAGCGCGCGCCCGATGGACCGTCTGGTGGTCGGCGACGTAGGGTACGGCAAGACCGAGGTGGCGATGCGGGCGGCGTTCAAGGTGGTGAGCGAAGGCCGCCAGGTCGCCGTGCTGGCCCCCACGACGGTGCTGGCCTTCCAACACGAGCAAACCTTTCGCCAGCGTTTCCGCGCGTTTCCGGTCACGGTGGCGCAGCTCAGCCGCTTCCGCACCCGCGCGCAGCAGAAAGAGACCCTGGAGCAGCTCAGCGCCGGCAAGGTGGACATCGTAATCGGCACCCACCGGCTGCTCTCCAAGGACGTGAAGTTCCAGAACCTGGGCCTGATGGTGGTGGACGAGGAGCAGCGCTTCGGGGTGCGCCACAAGGAACGGATGAAGCAGCTCAAGAAAGAGGTGCACGTGCTGGCGATGTCGGCCACGCCGATTCCGCGCACGCTGAACATGTCGCTGGCGGGGCTGCGGGACATGTCGGTGATCGAGACGCCGCCGCGCGACCGGCTGGCGATCCAGACGGTGGTGGCGGAGTGGAGCGAGAACCTGATCGCGGTGGCCATCCAGCAGGAGTTGTCGCGCGGCGGCCAGGCCTACTTCGTGCACAACCGGGTGGATACGATTTGGGATATCGCGGCGCTGATCCAGCGGCTGGCGCCGGAGGCGCGCATTGCCGTGGGCCACGGCCAAATGGGGGAGGAGGAGCTGGAGCAGGTCATGCTGCGCTTCGTGCGGCACGAGGCCGACGTGCTGCTTTCGACCACGATCATCGAGAACGGGCTGGATATCCCGCTGGCCAACACCATGATCATCAACCGCGCCGACCGGCTGGGGCTGAGCGAGCTGTACCAGTTGCGCGGGCGGGTGGGGCGCAGCAACCGGCGCGCTTACGCCTATCTGTTGGTGCCGGCGGAGGCGGAGCTGGCGCCGCTGGCGCGCAAGCGCCTGGCGGCCATGCGCGAGTTCAGCGACCTGGGAGCGGGGTTCAAGATCGCGGCGCTGGACCTGGAGCTGCGCGGCGCGGGCAACATGCTGGGCGGGGAGCAGAGCGGCAATCTGGATGCGGTGGGGTTCGACCTGTACGTCAAGATGCTGGAGCAGACGGTGCGCGAACTCAAGGGCGAAGCCGCCGCCGAGGAGGCGGGGCTGGAGGTGCAATTGCATCTCGGGCTCGACATCCGCATTCCGCCCGAGTACGTGCCGGACGAGAACCAGCGGTTGCGCATGTACAAGCGTCTGGCGGAAGCCGAGACCGAGGCGGCGCGCACCGACGTGGTGCGCGAACTCAAGGACCGGTACGGGCCGGCGCCGGCGCCGGTGTTGAATCTGCTTGCCTATGCCGCGCTCAAGCTGCGCAGCCGGGAGCTGGGTTTGCAGTCGCTGGAGCGGCGGCGGGACGCGCTGCAGATCCGTTTCGCGGCCAAGGCGCCGGTGGATCCGCGCCGGATCGCGGCGCTGGTGGAGCGGCAGCGGGGCGCGCGCTTCAGCCCGGAGGGCCTGCTGACGCTGCCGTTCCAGGTCAACGGGGCGGCGGCGGTGCTGGCCGAAACCGAGCGCTTGCTCGAGCAACTGGCGCCGGAGACCGCCGGCAGCCCGGCCCGGTAGAATCAGAGGCAGCCGGCTATGGAGTTCTCCCCCACGCTTCGCGCCCGCATGCTGCGTTCCTGGCGGTACCGCGGCGCCGGGCGGACGCTGCGTATCGGGTTGGCGCTTGCGGCCTACCGGCTGCGGCGGGGATGGGGCGCGCCGCGTCCGCATGCCTTCGACTTGGAGTTCGGGGTGGAAACGGTCTCGCCCGAGGCCGGGACGGAGTTTTGCTCGGGCGCTCCCGAGGGCAACGGCTACGAGCCGGTGGATCCGGTGGATTTTGCGCGTATGATGCAGCCGCTGCCCGCCGACCTGGCCGCGTACACGTTTGTGGATTTCGGATCGGGGCGGGGGCGGGCGCTGCTGCTGGCCGCGGAGTACAACTTCGCGGCGGTTATGGGGATCGAGTACTCGCGAGCCTTGCATGTTGCGGCCCAACAGAATCTGGCCGCCTACGCGCGCCGCCGCCACCGGCGCCAGCGGTGCTTGCGTTTGGAGCCGGTATGGGCCGACGCGTTGGCCTGGCCGCTGCCGCCGACGCCCAGCGTGTTCTATTTTTCCGAGCCGTTTCCCGAGCCGCAGATGCGGCTCATGGCGGCGCGGTTGGCGGCATCGCTGCAAACGGCGCCGCGCCCGGCGTTCGTGATGTATGGCGGCGACCGCTGCCAGCATTTGTGGAGGGAGCGCACGGACTTCGAGATGCTGGCGCTGACGCCGGTGGATTGCGTGCTGCGCTACCGGGGTGGGGCGTGAGCGGCGTGCCCGCGGACGAGCTCCGGGCGGCGTTGAAACGCTACTGGGGATACGACTCCTTCCGGCCGATGCAGGAGCGGATCGTGCGCAGTTTGCTGGACGGGCGCGACGCCTGCGTGGTGATGCCCACCGGGGGAGGCAAGTCGTTGTGCTACCAACTCCCCGCCGCGCTGCGGCCGCGCGCCACCACGCTGGTGGTCTCGCCGCTGATCGCCCTGATGCAGGACCAGGTGGCGCAACTGGCCCAGATGGGCATCGCGGCGGGGCTGCTCAACAGCGCGCTCGCGCCGGCGGAGCAGGCGGCGGTGCTGCGCCAGGCGCGGGCCGGGAGCTATCGCCTGCTCTACGTTTCTCCGGAGCGCCTGGCCCGGGCCGACACCGCCGGCTGGCTGGAACAGGTGCCGGTGGGGATGTTCGCGATTGACGAGGCGCACTGTATTTCGGAGTGGGGCCATGAGTTCCGACCGGAGTACCGCCAACTCAGCGCGTTGCGGCGGCAATTTCCGGGCGTGTCCCTCGCCGCCTTCACCGCCAGCGCGACGCGGCAGGTGCGGCACGACATTTTGCAACAATTGCAACTGCGCGATCCGGCCAAGTTCATCGCCAGTTTTCACCGCGCCAACTTGCGTTACGTGGCGCGGCAGTGCCGAGGCGCCGAGTCGCGCGGCCTGCTGGAGCGCGCGCTGCGGGAGTATGCGGGCGCCAACGTCATCGTTTATGCGCCCACCATTGCGCAGGTGGAGGAGACCGCGGCCTGGTTGACGCAGCGGGGAATTGCCGCGCTCCCCTACCACGGGAAAATGGACACCGACACGCGGCGCCGCCACCAGGAAGCCTGGATGGCGGACGAGGTGCCGGTGCTGGTGGGCACGCTCGCCTTCGGCCTGGGCATCAACAAGGCGACGGTACGCGCGGTGATTCATCTGGCACTGCCCAAATCCCTGGAGCAGTACTACCAGGAAGCCGGGCGAGCCGGCCGCGACGGCGAGCCCGCCGACTGCGTGCTGCTGTGGCAAAAGCGCGACGCCGGGTTGCTGGCGCACTTCATCGAGCAGGTCAACGATCCCGAGGAGCGCCAGCGCGCGTGGCAGCGGTACCATCAGGTGCGGCAATTCGTGGAGGCGCCGGTGTGCCGTCATCGCCAGATCTGTCTGCATTTCGGCGAAACTCCGGTGTGGACGGAGTGCGGGGCCTGCGACGTGTGCGGCTACGAGCCGGCGTGGCTCGCGGCCCCGGCGCCGGAGCAAGCGCGGCGCGCGCGGCCGGCGCGGGAGCGCGCCGTCCCGGCGGCCGCGGCGGGGGCGGAGGGCGACGGGCTGCGCGAGAAACTGCGGGAGTGGCGGCGCCAGACCGCGGCCGAGAACCGGACTCCGGCTTATGTGGTGATGCACGACAAATCGCTCGACGAACTGGTCCGCCTGCGGCCGCGTACCCTGGACGAGCTGCTCGAAGTGAGTGGGTTTGGCGAGCGCAAGACGGCGCTATTGGGTGAGGCGATCCTGCGGGTGATTGCGGAAGCTACTGGACGCTGAAGCGGCAGAGCCGCCAGGCGCCGGGGCTGATGATGGTGAGGCGGAAGGCTTGCAGGGGTTCGGCGGGGAGGGCGGCGGGGCTGGCGAGCGGGGTCCAGTGGCGGCCATCGGCGGAGGCCTCGAGGGTGTACCGCGGCGTCTGTGGGCCGAAGTCGAGCGTTAGGGCGCGCACCGGTTGGGGGGTGTGCCAATCGAGCTGGAGGCGCGCGCCGGCCTGGGGACCCGCGGGGGCGGTCCAACACGAGGTACCCGTGGCGGACACCGGAGGCACCAGCACCGGGGCCGGCGCCGGCCCGCCGCCCGACGGGGGCGCGGCCCGATAGTAGGCGGCCAGATTCTGGGCCAGAGGCGCGGACGGGTGGGCCAATTCAGCCTGGAGACGGTGCTCCGTCACCCATTGCAGGCCGGGGCTGGCGGGAGCGTAGCGCTTGCGCCGCATCACCGCCTTGATAAGGTTCATCAGGACAATCCGGGCGCGCACGTCTTGAAAATGTTGCAGCAAGGGCAGGGTGGAGACGGTGACCCAGCCCTGGCCGTAGCGGTAGCTGAGGAGCACGTGGCAGCCGGCATAGCCGACCCTGCGGTTGGGGCGGGCAAGGCGGGTGCCGTCCCAGTGATAAAGGTCGAACTGGCTCTGCTGCGAAAGGTCCATCCCCAGCGCCGGCGCCAGCAGCGCGTGCCAGGAAGCGTCGGCGAGGCCGGCGTCGAGCGGGATGCCGGCCAGGTCGTCGTCGCAGGCACCCTGGGGCGGGCGCAGAGGCGCGGCGATGGGCCAGAGCGCGGCGATGCCGGCGGGCGGCGGTTCGAGCAGCAGCGCCTGGGATCCCATCGCCACCTGATGCCAAACCTGAGCGTAGGCCGCGGCGGGCTGGGCGCCATCGAGACGCGGGTCGCCGACCAGATAGAGCGGTGAGGGAGCGACCGCATCCCGTGTGATATCGGTCACCGCGAAACTGTGCTGGCGCAGGTAATCGCCAATGCCGGGGGCCAGGTCGACACCGGCCAGGCCCACCACCCCGCCATAGGTGCTAGGCGGTTCGGGCTGGGCGGCCAGGGCAATGGTTTCGGTTTCCTCGCCCGAGGTAGCGCGCAGGCGATAGTCTCCGGCCCGGGGGAGCGCCAGCGGGGGAGCGGGCGCGGTCCAGGGCACGGGTTGCGACGACAGGCGGCGTCCCGATGCATCCAACAGGTCCACGGTGACCGCGGGAGCGTCCGAAGGATCGCCGCCTTCGGCCACCAAGAGCGGCTGGAACTGCTGGCCAACGCTAAGATGAGTGGCGGGGACCTCGAGCACGAAACCGGCGGGGGCCCGCAGGCGGTGCACGGTGGTCACCGCCATCCAGGCGCCGAGCAGGATGACCGCCATACCGCTGAGGAGGACGCGCACGCGCATGGGGAAACTCCAGTATTCCATACTCGCCGGCCTGGCCGGCCTGGTGGTGCTGCCGCTGGCGGCGCAGTTCACCGGCAGTGGGTTTTATCGCCTGGAGAAGCAACAACAGACGCGGTGGTGGGTGTCGCCCTCGGGCGAGAGGCAATTGCTGCTGGGGATCGATCACGTCCATCTGATTAGCGCCAGCGCCCCGCAAACCGATTTGGAGCCCGCTTATGTCGATCAGCGCAGCGCCGCCATTGTGGCGGGGCTGCGGGCGGACGGGTTCAACACGCTGGGGGCGGACACCGACGCCGACATCTGGCACCGGGGTTTGCCTTACGTACAGGATCTGGACATCTCCCGCCACTTGCAAGCGGATCAACAGACCCCATTGATGGATGTCTACGACCCGGGATTCGCCGCGAAGGTACAGGAGTTGACCCGGGTTGCGTGCGCGCCACGGATTCAAGATCCCGATCTGGTGGGCTACTTCAGCGACGACGGTCTGGTGTGGGACCCCGCGCTCCAGCCGGATACCGCGCTGCGCTACTACTTGAGTCTGCCGCTATCGGCACCGGGGCGGCAGCACGCCGTGGATTATCTGCGGGACCGGTACGATAGCCAGATTGCCAAGCTCAACCAAGCGTGGGGCATCAAGGCCAAGGACTTCACCGCGCTACCGTCGCCGCTCGCGCCCGCAAACCCGGCGGCGTTGACGGCCGATGCCAAGCCCTTCGCCGCGCAGGTACTGGTGCGATACCTACAGGTTGCCGCCGATGCCATTCATGGCGTCGATGGGAACCACCCTTACCTGGGGGCCAATTTGCGCTGGGGCGACGCGGGCGCGCCGGCGCCGGATTCACCGGAGGGGCTAGCGTGGTCGGTACCGGACGTGGTGTCGGTAAGCGTGAATGGGGCCAAGGATCCAGCCGCCGCGCTGCGCACCCTAGGGCAATTCGTCACCAAGCCGCTGCTGGTGACGATTGCCGGTTGCCAGGCGCCGCCGGCGTACGCCGTTGATATGTTTGCGCTCCCGGCTCTGGTGGGCTACGTCTGGAGTCCGGACGGAGATTGGCAAGGCGGCCCATGCGCCGCGGCGGCGGCGCAGTGGAAAAACTTGAATGCGAGGGCGAGCGCGCGGCACGCGCGCTGAGGCTATTTGCCGATCGCAGCCAACTGCTGGCCGGCTTGTTGCGCGGTCTGGGTGCTGGGGTAGTCGGCCTGCAATTGACGGTAGTATTGCGCGGCTTCGGTGGGATTGTAGGTGCGATCCAAATCGGCGAGTTCCATGAGCGCCACCGCGCGCGGCATGGTGGCCGAGTCCTGCTTGGAGAGCTCGAGCAGCAGCGCGTGGGCCTGCGGCAGTTTGCCCTGCTGAATATCAAGGTTGGCGAGGGCGTTCTTGGCGGCGGTGGAAGCGACCGCGTCGCCGGAATCGGCCGCAGCCTGGAGGTTTTTCTCGGCACTGGGATCCAGAGCGTCGAGTTGGGCCAGTCCGAGGTAGTAGCGGGCGAGCTGACCGGCGGCGGTGGAGGGGTACTGGGAAATGACCGCCTGGAACTGCTGTGCGGCGGCGGTGCCGCGGGTCGCCGGGCTGGCGTAAGCCGCCGTGCCCTGGGGCGTGGTGGGGCCCAAGAGGGGAGCGTGTAGCGTCGTCAGCGCCTCGGCCAGCATGGCGGCCGCCCGCTGGTTGCGCGAGGCCCGCCAGGCGTAGATGCCGTAGCCGCCGCCGAGCGCCACCGCCAGTATCACGGCGGCGACGATGATGCGGTCCCGATGCTGTAGGAAAAACTCGAGAGCGGCATCCATTCCGCTAACGAATTCGTCACTCTTGAGTTCCTTGCGGCTGATTTGAGACAAAACTTCTCCTCGCTCTATGGTAGCGATGGGTGTGTGGGAGTGTCAAATGACGGGCGCGGGCGATGCCGGGCCGCGTTCGGCCGGTATGGTGACCGGGAGAGGTTGTTGTACCCCAATGCCCGCGAAACGCATCCAACCCTGAGATCGAACGTCGGGGATCGGGGGGCTGGCCGGGCGGCGGTTTGACAGCGTGCGCCCGGACCGATAGTATTAACGGTTTCAACGGCACCGGAAGGAACCCGGCGGAAGGTAACGCCGGGGATCGCACGAGGGTGACGCAAGCAGTACCCCGGCAGTGCAGCGGAAGTGCCTGAGGAGTGGACGATGGATCGCAAACGGCTCGAACAGTTCCAGAAACGGCTGCAAGCGAAGCAACAGGAGCTGATGCGGATTGTGGCTCGTATTGAGCAGGACGGCCGCATCGCCGATGAGGAAGCGACGCAGGATATCGCCGACAAGGCGACCAACTCCTACACCAAGGAGTTCCTGTTTCATCAGAGCAACGCCGAGCGCAGCCAATTGCAAATGGTGAACGATGCCTTGGTGCGGATGCGCGAGGGCAGCTACGGCGAATGCGTCACCTGTGGCGAGGAGCTCAACCTGAAACGATTGGAAGCGGTGCCGTGGGCAGGGCTGTGCATCAACTGCCAGGAGCGAGTCGAGCAGGGCGTGGTGGCCTGAGTTCCCGGGCGCGGCGGCGCCTGGTCAGCGAAATGCAGGCGGGGCCGGCCCCGATTTTATGCCCGCGCCGGGCTTCCGTGCCTGGTTCGAAGATGGTATGATCGGTGCAGCTATGAAGCCGGGGGTTTATCTTCAGCCGCAGTCCCGATTCCAGCACCGGTTTTACACCGCCTAAGCGCTTCGCCGACCGCGCCGCCGGCGTGGCGGGCGCCTTCTTCTGCCTTTTCCTTCCCGCGACCTGCCGCTTGTGCAGCCAACCTTTGGGAGTGGTGTCTCGTATTCCGGTGTGCCGGAGTTGCCTAGCCGGGATGCCCGCGCCGGGATCGGGTGCGTGCCGGCAGTGCGGCCGGGTGCAGCCGGACCGTGTGAGCTATGACCGTCCCGGCACGGATGGGTGTTGCCGGCAGTGCCATGCCGAACCGCCCGGCTATGAGCGTGCGTGGGCGGTGGCCGCCTACCGCGCGAGCGCCCGTGCGCTCATTCATTTGCTCAAATACGAGGGAATGAAGCCGGTGGCGGGGTACTGGGCGGAGCGTCTGGCGATCGAGGTCAAGGACGAGGTCGCCGCCGCCGACGTGGTGGCGCCGGTCCCGCTGAGCCGGCGGCGGCAGCGGGAGCGCGGTTTTAACCAAAGTGCGGAGATCGGCCGCCGGCTGGCGCACCGCTTGGGCTGCGGCTATGCGGAACATGCCTTGGAGCGGCAGCGCGACACGGCCGTGCAGGCGGGGCTGGATGCGGCAGCCCGCGAGCGGAACCTGGCGCGGGCGTTTGGGCCGGGACGCGATCGGGTGGCGGGGCGGCGGGTGTGGCTGGTGGACGATGTCCTGACCACCGGGGCCACCGCGCGCGCGGCCGCCTCCGCGCTAAGGGAAGCGGGTGCGGCCGGGGTGCGGTTGCTGACCGCGGCCCGAGCCGACCTGGAGATGGAACCCGAGCGGGGGTGGGCGGCATGAGCTCGAGTGTCGCCCTGCTGCGCCCGGTGCTGGTATTGAACGCCAGCTATGAGCCCATCAATGTATGCGCGGCGCGGCGCGCGGTGGTGCTGGTGTTGAAGGGAGTGGCGCGCGCCGAGGAAGTCCATGCGCAGCAGTTGCGCGCCTGCCGCACGCAGTTTCCGGTGCCGTCGGTGATCCGCCTGCTCGACTACCGCCGCATCCCGCACCGCACGCGGGCGCTCTCGCGCAAGAACATCCTGATGCGCGACCGCAACACCTGCCAATATTGCGGCTCGGTGTATCCGGCGCAGGCGCTGACGCTGGATCACGTGAACCCGCGCTCGCGCGGCGGCAAGAGCGCCTGGGAGAACCTGGTGGCCTGCTGCCACGCCTGCAACCACCGCAAGGGGGACCGGCTGCCGGCGGAAGTGGGCATGGCGCTGCTGCGGGATCCGCGGCCGTTCAATCTGCACACCAGCCGGCACCTGATCCGCATGATGGGGCGCAGCGACGAACAGTGGCGTAAATATCTATTCTTTTAATGCGCCGGGCCCCCGGCTTCGCCGCCCGGCTCGCGAATGGCGAGGGCGCTCGCGGGGCTGACGCCCCGCTCCGCTGCGCTTGTGAACCGCGGCCGCGCGAGGGCGGGTGCGGTCGGCTTGCTAGACTTCAGGGATGGATTACCTGTTCTCGCCCTGGCGGTACCGGTATCTGGCCGAAGCGCGCGCCGGCGCGGAGGGGTGCGTGCTCTGCGCCCAATTGCAGGCGGCGGACGATGCGGCCAACCTGGTCGTGTTCCGCGGAGCGCGTACGGCGGTGATGCTCAACCTCTATCCCTACACTTCGGGCCACCTGATGGTGCTCCCGCTGGCGCACTGTGCCTCACTGCGGGAGTGTGGCCCGGCGACGCGCGGCGACATGATGGAACTGGCGGCGCGGGCGGAGATAGTGCTGGAGCGGGAGTATCATCCCCAGGGCTTCAATGTCGGGATGAACCTCGGGGCGGCGGCGGGGGCGGGGATCGCCGGACACCTGCATCTGCATGTGGTGCCGCGGTGGACCGGCGACGCCAACTTCATGACCGTGGTGGGGGAGACGCGGGTGCTGCCCGAGGAACTGGCGACGACCTATGCGCGATTGCGCGCCGCCTTCAGCCTTCCCATTTCTTGAACAGCAGCGCGGCGTTGGTGCCGCCGAAGCCAAACGAGTTCGAGAGCGCGTACCGCATGGCCAGGGGACGGGGCTGGAGGGGCACGTAGTCGAGATCGCAGTCGGGATCGGGGGTCTCGTAGTGAGCGGTGGGCGGGGCGACCTGATGCCGCAAGGCGAGTACGCTGATGCCGGCCTCGAGGCCGCCGGCGCCGCCCAGCAGGTGGCCCGTCATGGACTTGGTGGAGCTGATCGCAACCTTGTGGGCGTGGCCGCCCAGCAGGCGTTTGATCGCCATGGTTTCGAACTTATCGTTGTAGGCGGTGGAGGTGCCGTGGGCGTTGATGTAATCCACGTCGCCGGGCGCCACCCGAGCATCGGCCAAGGTCTGCTCCATGGCGCGGAAGGCTCCCTCGCCGGTTTCGGCCGGCATGGTGATGTGGAAAGCGTCGGCGCTCATGCCATAGCCCACCACTTCCGCCAGGATGGCCGCCCCACGCCGGCGGGCAAACTCCAACTCCTCCAGCACCAGCATGCCGCCGCCTTCGCCAATCACGAATCCGTCGCGGGTCAGGTCAAAGGGGCGGCTGGCGCGAGCGGGATCGTCATTGCGGGTGGAGAGCGCCTTCATGGAGGCGAAACCGGCGACGCTGAGCGGGGTGATGGCGGCCTCGGCGCCGCCGGCGATCATGGCGTCGGCGTAGCCATGCTGAACCAGGCGGAAGGCGTCCCCAATCGAGTGCGCGCCGGACGCGCAGGCGGTGCAGGCGGCGGAGTTGGGGCCGCGGGCGTTGTAGCGGATGGAGACGTGGCCGGCCGCGAGGTTGACGATGGAGGCCGGGATAAAGAACGGCGACACCTTGCGCGGCCCGCCCGCCAGCAGGTTGCTGTGCTCGCGTTCGATCACGTCGAAGCCGCCGATGCCGCTGCCGATGTGCACGCCCACGCGGGGCGCGAGCTCGTCCGAGACCTGGAGTCCGGAGCCGGCCATGGCCTCGGCGGCGGCGGCCAGCGCGAACTGGATGAAGAGCCCCATTTTCTTGAGCTCTTTTTTCTCGATGAAGACGAAGGGATCGAAGCCCTTCACCTCGGCGGCGAAGCGGCAACTGTACTGGGAAGCATCGAAATGGGTGATGGGGCCGACGCCGCTGCGGCCCGCGAGCAGTCCGGCCCAGGTTTCGGGCGCAGTAAGGCCGACGGCCGAAATCAGGCCGACTCCGGTGACAACGACACGATGGCGCACGTTAAGCCTTGGTACCCGCTTTGGACTGGATGTAGTCAATGGCGTCCTGGACGCGACGGATCTTCTCCGTATCCTCGTCCGGGATCTGGATCTCGAAGGCACTCTCGAATTCCATAACCAACTCGACCAAGTCGAGCGAATCGGCGCCGAGATCCTCAACGAAGGAGGCAGTTGGGGTAACTTCACTCTCCTCGACGCCGAGCTTCTCGACCACGATTTGACGGACCTTTTCTTCGATGCCAGCGGCCATTGCGTTCGTCCTCCGCCCGGGTCGAGCTAGTCAGCCCCGCACTCGGGCACTCCCAGAAGGATAATCATACACGAGCCGGGGGGCGCAGAGCCCGAAACGGCTGCGCGGGCGCATGCAGCGTGGAGAAGCTGGTGTAGAGTGGGCAGGTGGGCGAGACGATGCGGATAGCGGCGGCGGGGCCGGCGCTGGCGGGGTTACGCGCCGGCGGCGGGACCGGATCCTGGCGGGCGGTGGAGGCCTCACCGCCGGCCGAGGCACGCTTGCAACAACGCTGGCAGCGGCTGTGGTTGGAGCGGCGGCGCGGCCGGGGCGGGAGCTTGGCCGAAGCCGAGGCGGCGCTGCGGCAGGACTCGACGCGGGCGCTGCTGCTGGCATTGGATGGCGCCGCGGACGCGGTCGTGGTCAACGCCGCCGAGAGCGCGGCGGTCTGGCGGCTGCTGGAGCCGGCGCCGGCGCAGGTGTGCGCCGATCTTTGGTTGGGCCGCCTGGGCGGCGATTTGGGCTGGTTGGACTGGCAGGGCGGCGAGGATCTGTCGGCCGCGGCGGAACGGTTGCGCAGCGCGAGCGCGGCCGCGGCGCGCGCTTGCGGCGCAACCGCGTCGCCGGTGGTGGTGGATTTCGCCGGCGGGCGGGATCCGTTGCGGGCGCGGATCGAACGGTGGGCGGAAACGCTGCGGGCACGGACCGCGGCGATCTATCTGCAGTTGTACAGCCCGCTCTTGTTTTCGGGCACGGGATTGCAGGTGGCGGCGCTCCTGCAAGCGGTGCGAAAAGCGAGCGGCACGGCGGTACCGGTGATGTGCATTCCCCAATTGCCGCGCAGCGAGTTCGCGGCGGCGCTCACCGCGGCCGGCGGTACGTGGTGCGGTCCGTTTCGCGCGGGCGCGGAATTGCCGGTGGCCTGCCTGAGCGCCGAAGCCAACCCGGGGCAGGCGCGGGCGACCGCGGCTTGGCTCGAGTGCCTGGCGCGGTGCGGTTAAGCCAACTCAGCCGTTGGCCGATTCCGCCTTGGGCAGAATGAAATAGATCTCCTCGTGCAGGTCGGGCTTGAGGAAACCGCAACGGGTGAGAATGCCCTTGGCATTCTCGATCATTTGCGGATGGCCGCAGAGGTAGCCGGAGGTATCACCGCCGCGAAAGCCGGCGGCGTCGGCATATTTGCGCAGCAGATCCTCGGCGCGGCCGCGCTCCCCCTGCCAGGCGGGATCCTCCCACGGGCGAGAAATCGAGAGCACCAATTCCACGGGCAGCTTGGCCGCGAGGGCCTGCAACTCATCGGCGTAGCCCAGCTCCCAGGAGCGGCTCCCGACCTGGATCAGCAGCATACGCGTCCCGGCCGGCGCCCAGGCGGGATCGTGCGCCCAGGTGCGCAACATACTCAGATAAGGAGCCACACCGGTCACGGTGGACACCAGCAAGTGACGGTGATGACCGCGTTTTTGGTCGAGGCGGAAGAGTCCCTTGGCGGAGCGCCGGACCCCGACGCTGTCGCCGACTTGAAGGCGGTACAGAAGCGGCGTGACCTCGCCGTGCGGCACCAACTCGAAAAAAAATTCCAGCTCGCTCTCCCGCGGACTGGAGACGATGGAGTAGGGGCGCTCATGCACGCCGGCCTCGTCCTCCAGGGCGAGAGTGGCGTACTGACCCGGCTGGAAGGCCAAGGGGGCCGGCAGGCGCAGGCGCATGATCCAGAGGTCGGGGCTGAGGTCGCGGCGAGCCACCACAGTGGCCGCCAAATATTTGGCAGGATCCATGGCCGGATTCCTTGAGGCGGCTTCGCGGTCCCGCCCCATCGCGGCAGCCCCGAACCCGCAGTAGGCAATGCAGCGATTGTACGCCCGGACGCCGCCGGCGGGGGCGGGGGAAGATTCACCGGCAAGGATTCGCCAGGTTACTGATCAGTTACGGGTGCCGTGCGCGGGCAGTCATTTAAAACTTGCGAGTTGCGGCCGACAATGGTACAAGTGTAGGCGGTAGTGCTGTTGCTTCTGCCCGTGAAAGTAAGGAGGTTTCGATGAATACTCGCCGTTTTTTCATGGCGATGGGGCTCACCGCCGCAGTGGCGGCGTTGCCCTTGCTCGGGACCAGCGGCGCGATTCTGAGTCCGATGGCAGGCACGGTGGCCGTAAATGGTCAGCCTGTCACCGCGGGCTCGGCAATTGTCGCCGGTGATCTGGTTTCGACCAGCGCCGCTGGGAGCGCCCGCATGGTGCTGCCTGGCGGTTCTGTGATCGCCGCGTCCAACACTAACTTCCGGATGGTGAGCGTGAACCACGCCAACCAAATCCGCCTGAACAATGGTCTGGTGAAGGTCACCGGTTTGCTGCCGGTGGCGCTCAACAGCCGCACCGTGGTGCCCGCGACCGCGGCCACCCGGTACAACGTGTACGACCTTTCGGGGAAGGTATACGTTGAGACCGTTGCCGGCTCGGTTGCCGTGAAAGCTGCCAACAGCTCCTACACGGTCACGGCTGGCAATGCGGTGTCGTTCAGCGATCCGCAGACGGCCCCTGCCGCGGCTGCGTCAGGTGGCACCACCATGGCGGTGCCGGTGGCGATCGGGATTGCCGCCGGGGCTGCGGTGGTAACCGGAGTCGTGGTGCACGAAGCCACGAAGTGCTCGAACTGCGTCCCTGCCAGCCCCTCGGGACTCTAGTCGCGAGTCTGGCAAACGCCAAGGCCGACCCGTGAGGGTCGGCCTTTTTTTGTGTGCCGGGATTATCGGATGGCAGAGCGGGGCGCCGCCATCCGGTGCGGGTTAATGCTTGGGTTTGCGCCGGCGGATGGGAGCGCCACCCTCGGCCTTGGGTTTACGCGGGCTGCGCTTCTTGCGCCCCCCGCCGTCAGCCACCGCGGCTGCCAGACTGAGTTCGGCCTCCTCGTTTTTCTCGCCGTGGATGCCGTCGTAGTAGCCGAGCAAGGCAATCTGCGAGTCTTCTTCGGTCTCGGCACGGGCGGGAGCCGGCGCGGGCTGGGGCTCGACGAAGAAAGGCTGGCGATCCTCGTCCTCATCCGGGCCGCCGGAACGGGTGGGCGCGCGTTCCTCCAATGGGGCAGGCTGGGCTTCGCCTCCAGCTGCGGTGGCCGCAGCCGCCCCGGTTCCCGTGGGCGGAATGAACACGCGCAGGGCGCCGCGCCGGTCACGTTGCAGGCGCAGCCAATTCTGCGACTGCCCGGCGCGGAGCAGGTCCACCAGCGAAGCAAAGCCGTGTTGCTGTTCGTCAAAGCTGGGCGACTCGGCGCGGAGCAGCTGTTTGACGTTGCGCAGGTAGAGCGGCTTGGGGTTGGTGCCGCGCAGCGGCGTCAGAATCCGCTGCAGCAGCTCGAGCGGCTCCTCCGGCGGGCGGGTGGCCACCGGGGGCGGCGGGGGGACATAGGGGGTATAGACGCGGGGCTCGGGCGCGGCTCCATTTTCCGCCTCGGCCGGAGTGGCGGCGTCGTTCTCGGAGGGTTCGCCCTCCCCCCCGGCATCTACCCCGGAATCGGTTCCGGCCGGGGCGTAGCCCATCCCTTCGCCCGCGTCACCGGGCGCCTCGGAAGAAGACGACGGTTCGCGTTCCAGCGGTTCGACCACATAGCTGTTGCCCTGCTGGCGTACGGTCAACATCTGCGCGTCCGCCATCTTCTGCATGAAGCTGCGGAAGGAGCTGGCGCCGAAATCGCGCTCGTTGAAGGTGGAGTCGAGCTGGATGAGGGTGCTCTTGAGCAGGCCGAGCTGGGCTTGAACTTCGCGATCGGCCAGCACCTTGAGGCCGCGATAGACCAGCGGCACGGCGCGTTGCAAGGAAAATACCTCGCGGCGGCGCACGCCCTCGTCGCGCCGGCGGTCGGGGGTGGCCTCGACCAGGTTCTCGTAGGCGATAAACTCGCGGCAGTTGCGCTGCAGGACGCTGGAGGTGAAGCTGCGTCCGCCGACCACGAACACCGCCTTGTTGTACTGCTTCAGCTTCTCGACCAGGGCGATGAAGTCGCTGTCGCCGCCCACCACCACGAAGGCGTTGATGTGGGGATGGTTGATGGCCATCTCCAGCGCGTCGAGGGCGAGATTGATATCCGCACCGTTCTTATCGCCGCGGGGGGTGAGGTCGCGCTGGACCATCAGCACCGCGTTCTGGGTAAGGGTGCGGGTGAGCTCGCCGGCGCGTTTCCAGTTGCCATAGGCGATCTTGGTGACGACCTCGCCGCGCTCCTTGAGCGCTTCCAGCACCAGGGCGAGATCAAAGTCGCGGCTGAGCGTGCTGCGCACGCCGATTTGGATGTTGTCGAAATCGATAAAAACGGCAATTTTCAGTTTTTCTTCGTTCACAGGGTTCCATGCACCAACCGGGTGGCGCTCCGTCTCAGGTTCGGGTTCGAGTTGCGCGAGGAGAGAAAGAGCAAGCGCGTCATCGCTGCTTTGGGTGGCTACGCGGCTTGCGGGACTGCCCAGCAAGGCGCCACGACCGGTTACGGTGATTCTTCGTATCGCGCACGGCAAAAACGGGACCGCGGCACGTGCGCCATTCCAAGAATAGCACACCTGAGCCGGCCGTGGCACCACGGAGGCGGGATGCGGGACGGGCGGTATGATAAAGGGGCTATGTCGGCAAACCCTACCGGACGTGTTGCGTGGGCCATGGATCTGGACCGGGTCGAGGCGCTCTCGGCCGATTTGGAGCGGGTGGCGGAGGAGCATGAGGCCGCCCCGGAGCTGATGCGCGCGCTGGTGGGACTGTTCAAACGCCGCGTACCGCACTACCACTGGGTGGGCATCTACCTGCTGGAGGGAGACGATCTTCTGTTGGGGCCGTTCTCGGGCAAGCCTTCGCCACATGCGCGCATCCCGGTGGGGCAAGGGATTTGCGGCGCGGCGGCGCAAGCACGGCACTCGATCAACGTGCCCGACGTGCGCACCGACGACCGCTACCTGGCGTGCTCGCTCGAGACCCGCTCCGAGTTGGTGGTGCCGATCCTGGACGGGGACACGGTGCTGGGCGAGATTGACATTGACAGCGACCAGGCGAACGCCTTCAACGAACATGACCAGGCGCTGCTCGAGCGCGCCGCCTCGTTCATCGCGGGAGCCATCGGCCGGGCGGCCGAGCCGCCGCGTTGGACCGCGCCCGAGCCGGTGAACGCCTAAGCTGACGGCGCGGCATGGACGCACAGGCCGAGTACCGCCGCCGGCTCAACGACTCGCGGCAACGCGCGGAGGCCGGACGGCGCCGCGACCTGCGCTTCGGCGCCGCCAAACTGGGGATGGCGGCCGGCTGGGTGGCCGCCGCTTGGCTTTCCTGGGTGCGGCACTGGTGGAGCGGGCTCTGGGTGGCGCTGGCATTCGCGGTGCTGGCGGCGCTGTTCGTACTGCACGCGCAAGCGATCGCCGCGCGGGCGCGGGCCGAGCGCGCGGTGCGCTTTTACCAGCGCGGGCTGGCGCGGCTGCAGGGCGGCTGGAGCGGCACCGGCGCCGCGGGCGAGCGCTTCCGCGATCCCGAGCACCCCTATGCCGACGACCTCGACCTGTTCGGTCCGGGCAGCCTGTTCGAGCTGCTCTCGACGGCGCGCACCCCCATGGGCGAGGAATGTCTGGCGGCATGGATGCGCTCTCCGGCCGAGCCGGGCGTGATCGCGGAGCGGCAGCGGCAGGTGGCGGCTTGGCGCAACGAGCTGGAGCTGCGCGAAGCGGTGGCCTCGGTGGGCGACGACCTCAAACAGGAATTGCGGCCGGCGCGCCTGGCGCAGTGGGCGATAGCCCGGTCGAGCTTGCAAGGGAGGGCGGCGCGAGCGGCCTACGCGCTGGTCGCGGTAGGGGCGGTGGGGGCGCTTCTCTACGGACTGGGCACGGCGCGGATGGAAACGTTCTTCGGTCTGGTGGCACTCGAGGTGGTCTTGGTGTACCGGCGGCGGTCCGCGGTGGAGGAGACCATCGCCGACCTTGGAGCCAACGGGCAGGGGCTGCGATTGTTTGCCGAGATTCTGTCCCAAGCGCCCGGAGCAAGGAGTGCGGGGGGAGCCCCGGCGCTGCGGCGGCTGGCCAAGCTGGCCGACTGGATCGAGGCCAGCGAGAGCATGATCGGCCGCATTCTGGACTACGTCGTGCTCTACAGCTTGCAGCTCGGCTACTTCGCCGAAGCGTGGCGGCGGCGCTACGGGCCGCAGATGGCGAGCTGGCTGCAAACGGTGGGCGAGTTCGAGGCGCTGCTCTCGCTTGCCAGCCACGCCTATGAGCATCCAGGCGATCCTTTTCCCGAAGTTGTCCCCGGCGCGGCGATGGAATATGAGGGCAAGGAACTGGGTCATCCCTTGCTACCGGAAGAGGTGTGTGTGCGCAACTCGGTGCGGTTGGACGAGAGCACGCGGCTGTTGCTGGTCTCCGGTTCCAACATGTCGGGCAAGAGCACGCTGTTGCGCACGGTCGGGGTGAACGCGGTGTTGGCGCAAATGGGCGGGCCGGTGCGAGCGCGAAGCCTGCGGCTGACGCCGCTGGCGCTGGGCACGCGCCTGCGCACCGCGGACTCCTTGCAGAAGGGCCGTTCCGGATTCTACGCCGAAATCCTGCGCCTGCGGCAGGTGGTCGAGCTCACCGCGGGGCGGCTGCCGCTGCTCTTTTTGTTCGACGAGCTGCTCGAAGGGACCAATTCCCACGATCGTGTGGTGGGTGCGGCGGGACTGTTGCGGGCCTTGCTGGCGCAGCCCGCCCTGGGCTTGGTCACGACCCACGATCTCAGCCTGACCGCGCTGGCGGAGGAGCTGGGACCAGCCGTGCGCAACGTTCACCTGGAGGACCAGATCGAGGGCAACGACGTGCATTTTGACCACAAATTGCGCGACGGCGTGGTGACCAAGAGCAACGCCTTGGCGCTGATGCGGATTATTGGGCTGAAGGTGTGAGCGGGGGTTACGACGCCCGGCGGTCGGAATTGTGCTGTGAAGCGGGCAGGGGAGGCGCCGGGGGAACGATGAACGGCGCCGCCGGGGGCCGGCGTTCGTCGCGCAGGCTGACATAGGCCACCCAAGCCACGCCCACGCCGAAGGCCGCATCCGGTAGCGCCGCCCACCACAGGCCCTCGGCGGCCAGCACCACGGCCAGAGCCAGCGTCACCAGACCGAGCAGAATCAATACGTACCGCACACCCGGCTTAGATGCCAGGGGTGTGAAATTCGCTGTGCTTGCGGCTATAGAAGACGTAAATGAACAGGCCGATGATCAGCCAAACAAAAAACCGCACCCAGGTCTCGATCTCGAGCCCCATCATCAACAGCAGGCAGAAGCCCATGCTGAGCAGCGGGATCAGGATACCCCCCGGAGCGCGGAAGCCGCGCGGCCGGTCGGGCTGTTTGTAACGCAGAATGATGACACCCGCGGCCACCAGGCCAAAGGCGAAGAGGGTGCCGATGTTCGACAAGTTGGCCAAGGTGGCGATGTCGAACAAACCCGCCGGAACGCCGACCAGCACGCCGGCGATCCAGGTGGCGGTATCGGGGGTGCGGAAGCGCTTGTGCACGTGGCTGAACATGCGGGGCAGCAGGCCATCGCGCGACATCGAGAACCACACCCGCGCCTGACCAAGCTGGAACACCAAAAGCGAGGAGATCATGCCGATCATGGCGCCGAGCAGGACGATCAGCCGGCCCCAGTGCAGGGTGCGCGAGCCGGTGGCGTCGGCCACGCGCTTGAGGCCGTTGACCACCGGGGCGGCGTCGCCCATCACCGATTTCCAGGGCACCATGCCGGTCAGCACCACCGCCACCGCGATATAGAGCACCGTGCAGATCACCAGCGTGGCGATGATGGCGAAGGGGATATCACGCTGCGGGTTCTTGGCCTCTTCGGCCGCGGTGGAGACCGAGTCGAAGCCGATATAGGTGAAGAACATGATCGAGCCGCCGGTGAGGATGCCCGACCAACCGTTGGGAATATAGGGGTTCCAGTTGGCGGTGTGGATGAAGGAGCTGCCGATCGCCACGAAAACGATAATGGCGCCGATCTTGAGCAGCACCATGGCGTTGTTGGCCTCGGCCGATTCGCGGATGCCGCGCACCAGGACGACGGTCAGCAGCATGACGATCAGGAACGCCGGCCAATCGAAGCCGAAGTGCCAGCCGGGGGCGTAGAGCGTTTTGCCGGCGAAATCCTGCAAGCCTTCGGGCAGGTAGGCGGGCGAGATCCAGCGCAGCGCCGGGTGCCAACCGAACCAGTCGAAGAGGTTGACCATGTGCTGGGCAAAACCCACGCTGACAGCCATATTGCTGACGGCGTACTCGAGGATGAGGTCCCAGCCGATGATCCAGGCCACCAGCTCGCCCATGGTGGCGTAGGTGTAGGTGTAGGCGCTGCCGGCGATGGGAATCATCGAAGCCAGCTCGGCATAGCAGAGTCCGGTAAAGGCGCACACCACCGCCACCAGCATCAATGAGATGGTGAGGGCGGGGCCGGCGCCGGGACGCCCGGTGGTGGCGGCGTGGTGAATCAGGTAGTCGAGCAGCGGCGCATTGAGGATGGAGGAGGCATCGAGCTGCTCGCCGGCGATGGCGGTGCCGATCACGGTAAAGATGCCCGAGCCAATGACCGCGCCGATGCCGAGCGCGGTCAGGCTCCAGGGCCCCAGAGTTTTCTTGAGGCGTTGTTCCGGCCGCTCGGAGTCGGCGATCAGCTTGTCAATGGACTTGGTGCGCCAAAGCTGGTTCATAGGCAAGGGAAGGCTCAGGCTAGCACGGCCCCGCCGTTGACGCTCATGACCGAACCGGTCATGAAGTCGGACCAGGGCGAGCAGAGGAAGGCGATGCAGCCGGCGATCTCCTCGGGGCGGCCGGGGCGGCCCAGGGGAATGGCGCCGAAGACGCGCTCGGGATGGGCGCCAAAGGCGGGACGGGCCATGTCGGTATCCACCCAGCCCGGGGCGACCACATTGACCCGGATGCCGTCGCGGGCAACTTCAGGGGCAAGGCCGCGGACAAAACCGATCACACCGGCCTTGGCGGCGCCGTAATGAGTGTGGAAGGCCTCGCCGCGCTGGCCGGCGGTGGAGGCGATGGCGATAATGCGGCCGCGGGCGGCGTCGCCGCGGGCCGGCTGCGCTTTCATCGGCCGGACCGCCGCCCGGGCCAGCGCGTAGACGCCGCGCAGGTTGCAGTTCACGGTTTCGTCCCACTGTTCCGGGGTCAGGTTTTCCAGCGCGATGTCGTCGGCGTTCCAGATGCCGGCGTTGGCGACGGCGATATCAAGGCGGCCGAAACGGGAGGTCGCGGCTGCGACGAGGGCGGCGGCGGCGGCGGGGTCGGCGGCATCGCCGGGGAGGGCAATGGCCGGCCGCGGGCAGGCGGCGATCACGGCCTCGGCGGCGGCGCGGTTGGCGTGATAGCTGAACGCCACCGCCGCGCCCGCCTGGCTGAGCAGCTTGACGGTGGCGGCGCCGATGCCGCGCGAACCGCCGGTGACTACGGCCACTTGCCCGTGCAGATCGATGGAGAGCATAGATTAGGGACGCACCGCTTGGGCGATCTGGCGCAGCAGCTCGCCGTTGGTCATGCCGCCGTTCCAGCCGTGCGGCTTCTCCGGGCGGCCGAAGAAAAACGCGCCCTCGTAATGGGGGTTCTGGGTGGTTTTCATGAAGTCCTGCATGCCGTAGACGCCGAGGTTGAGGTAGTAGGTGTCCATGTCGCCGACGTAGACGTGGATCTTGCCCACCAGCTTGGGGCCCAAGGTGGCCCAGTGCTGTTGCATGTAGGCGGTGAGGTCGTAGCCGTGATCGCGGGCGTAGGCGACTGCCGCGCGGTTGATCTGGCCGGTCTTCAGATCCCACAGCCCGACCGGGTAGCCGTCGGCGCCGATGGGACCGAAGGTGGCGAAGAAGACGTCGAGCTGCTCGCCCGAGCGGCCATGGGTGCCGAGCGCGGCCTCATCCTGGCTCATTTGCCGGTAGGTGACCAGGGGCTGACCGTCGGGCTGGCGCATCATGTAGCGGGGTGCCGGAGCCCAGGGATCGGAGGCGGGGGCGAGGAAGGCGTTGGGATCGTCGTAGAGGTTGACGCTCTGGAAGTGGTGGAAGTCGAGCGGATCGGGATAGAACGTCCAGGTGCCGCCGAAGAAGTCGGGGTGGTGGAGCTCAAGCGCCATGGACTCCCAGCCTCCGGTGGATCCGCCGGTGAGCATGCGCGCGCTGGGTTTGCGGACGATGCGGAAGTGGGTCTCGACGTAGGGAATCAGCTCTTGCAGGATGGCGTCGCCGTACGGGCCCGAGTTGACCGAGTTCACGGCGTAGGAGTCATCGTAATAGGGAGTGGGGTGCTGGAAGGAGACGACGATCATGCGCGGGAAGCCGGGCGCGGTCCACTCCTGATAAAACTCGTAGCCGGTTTCGACCCCGTCCACGGCGCGCAGCTCGCGCTCGCGGGCGGTGGGGGTGTGGGGGGTGGTGGAGAAACGGAAGGCGGGGTTGAGGCCGAAGTGGCCCTGGTCGTAGACCACAGGGTAGGACTGCTGGGGATGCTGGTCGTAGCCGGCGGGGAGCAGAATGGTCGCGCCGAGATAGATCGGGTGGCCCCAGAACTTGCTCAGCATGGGGCTTTGGATCTTGACGTGTTTGACCCAAACCGTGTCGGCGGGGGGCGCCAGGGGCGGGATCGCATGGTCCAGGCTAAGGTCCACGGTGGCGCTGGCGGCCGGATCCCAGTGGATCTTGCGCACCGCGCTGTAGAGGTTGCCGGGGGAGCGGTTGAAGTGCTGGCCTTCCCACTGATCCATGTGAGCCCAGATGACGTGGCCGTCGGCGCGGGGAAAGCGAGTATAGACGTTGAGCAACCCCTGAACGTAATAGTCGCCGGCGGGCAGCTTCGACAGGCTGGCGAGCGGGAAGCCGGCGGCGGAGGCGTCAACCACGGCGGTCTGCCCGGGGGCGAGCTGGGAGACGTCGGCGGCAAAGAAGGGGCTGGTGCCGGTGTAGCCGCTGGAGACGAGGCGGGGCTCGGGCTGCGCGGCACGGCTAACGAACACGAAGACGCGGCCGGTGATGGCGCCGGCGTGGGCGCTGGCCGGGAAGGAAAGTTGAAAGCGCGACCCGGGTGGCGGCGCGGCCAGGGCAGAGCCGGCAAGCAGAAGGCAGGTGGTGAGCCAAGCGGCCAACCGCATGGTAAGTCTCCTGGGTGGTGCGAAAACGTGATTAGTGTAGCCGAAATCGCTTGCTCCCCGGCGTATGCGGTGTCACAATCCGGGATTCGGAGCACTGGTTTCCGGGAGGGGAATTGATGACACATCGTGATCTACGTTGGATGGGGGTGCTTCTCGGCGCCGCGCTGGTGGCGCTGCCGGCGGCGGCCCAAGGACGCGGCCGGGGCGGCGCGGCGCCGGCGCGCAACTTCGCTTTTGAAACCGCCGATACCGATCCGCCGCCGGTGGTCACCCACCACACCATGCAGTACCACGGCAGCGAGTTGGCCTATACCGCCACCGTGGGCAAGATCCCGGTGCCGGACGAGGGCGGCAAGATCGAGGGGCACATGTTCTATGTGGCCTACACCCTCGACAATCCCGACAAGAGCCATCCCCGCCCGGTGACCTTCAGCTACAACGGCGGGCCGGGTTCGGACTCCACCTACGTGCACATGGGCGGCTTCGGCCCCCGCCGGGTGGCGTTGAACGACGACGGCAGCCTGCCCGCGCCGCCCTACAAGATCGTGGACAACCAGGAGACTTGGCTGCCTTCGAGCGACTTGGTCTTCATTGACGCGATGGGCACCGGCTATAGCCGGGCCACCTCGGAGGCCAACCTGGCCAAGGCCGCGAGCGTGAGCGGCGACCTGCAGTTCTTCACCGAGTTCATCCGGATGTGGCTATTGGACAACAACCGCATCAACTCGCCGCTGATCCTGGCGGGCGAGAGCTACGGGACGTTCCGTTCCGCCGGGCTGGCCGGCACCCTGCTGCAGCACCATATCCCGGTGAGCGGCGTGGTGCTGCTCTCGAGCGTGCTCAACCTCTCGACGCTTTCGCCCTCGCTGAGCGACGATCGGCCGTACTGGCTGGCGCTGCCCACGCTGACCGCGATCGCCTACTACCACAAGAAGCTGCCGGCGGATCTGCAGAGCCAGCCGCTGGAGAAGGTGGTGCAGGAGGCCAAGGACTGGGCCGGCACCTCCTACGAGCATTATCTGGACGAAGGCGACGCGTTGCAGGGTGCGGCGCGGCAGAAGGCCGTGGCGGAGATGGCCCGCTTCACCGGTCTGCGGCCCGAGTTCATCAACAACTGGAACCTGCGCATCGGCACCAGCCAGTTCTCCACCGAACTGCTGCGCAGCGAGGGCGAGACCATCGGGCGGTACGACGGCGGACAGATCGGCACCAACCGGATTCCGGGCCAGCTCAACACCGACTACGACGCCAGCGATCTGCTGGAGGTGCCCTACCTGCACGAGTTCACCAATTATCTGAAGAACGAACTCGACTACAAGACCGACACGGAGTACGGCGATCGCGGCGTGGGCGGCGCCGGCAACCCGGGTTGGAACTACCAGTTGGGCGGTGCCTGGAGCGGTACGGCGGATGCCTCGCCGCTGCTGGCGTCGGCCTTCGCCAAAGAGCCGTCGCTCAAGCTGATGCTGGTGGAAGGGTTCTTCGACCAGGCTACCCCGATGTTCGAGGCCGACTACAGCATGAAGCACTTGTTCATCACGCCGGCCGAGCAGAAGAACATCACCATCCAGCATTACGAGGCCGGCCACATGATTTACATCCGCAAGGCACCGCGGGAAAAGCTGGCCAACGACTTCGCCAACTTCGTCAAGAGCCTGCCCAGCGGGCAGTAGACGCCCAGCAGTATCTGTGTGGATCGCGGGCGGAGCCTTAAGGCTCCGCCCTTTTTTTTCGGCGAGCGCGCACCGTCGCGGCTACACTTCCCTCGTGAACCTGAACCGGCTCCGGTCGTTTTTCGGTCTGAGCGCGATCTGCGCACTCGTCACAGTGCCAGTGTTCGCCTCGCTTCCGGCCATCCCGCCGGTCAGCTTGTCCGCTGCGCATTGGACCGAGGTCAAACTGCCCGACATGCCGCTTGGCATCACCGTGCATGATGGCCACTTATGGGTTTTCGGGGCGAACGGTCTCATCGCCGAGTCGGCCGATGCGGGCCGCACTTGGAGCGTCCGCCATTATTATCCGGGCAGCGAAATGCTCTTCGGGTTGAGCTTCGTCAACGATCACCTGGCTTTTGCCATGGGTTCCGGCGGAACCCGGCTGCGCAGCGAGGATGCCGGCCAAAGCTGGAAAGAACTTAACTCCAGCGTGGCTATCCGCGATATTGACTTTCTCACCTCCGAAGTCGGGTATGGTATCGCCGACGGGGTGCTGGTTTCCACCAAGGACGGCGGTTGGACGTGGAAGGCGTCGGTCGTGCGCGGGGACAAGCATCACCAGGACCGGGCACAGCAGGTGGTTGCACTGGATGCCGAGCACGCGGTGACGTGGTTTGGCAGCAATACCGATATCGGCGGTGCCGCTACACTCGCGGAGACGACCGACGGAGGCGCTCATTGGGAGGTACTTGAGCTTCCGGCGACGGACAACATTACCGGCTTGGCCGTGGCCGCGGGCGCGTACCATGTCTTCGCGGAGAGTGTGAGCCCGGGAGCGCCGCGGCTCGTGCACCTGGTGTCTTCCGATGGCCGGAACTGGATCGAGGGCGCTCACTATCCGGTGGCCTACCACGACTGCAAAGCCTATGGCTGCCTGACCGAGCCGGGGGTGGTGTTGTTTACGCCGAACGGCACCCAGTATGAGACAGTTCCAGAGCCGAGCTTTCTGATGGGCGACTGGGCGGCGGCGGGAGCGACGGTTTGCGCCCTGAGCCAACGCCTGCACTGTGTGGTGGGCACCCCGAGCCCGGAACCGCCGATCAAATTGCCGCTGCCCGGACTGCCGAGGTATTCCCCGATCAAGTGCCACTGTGTCTCTCCGGCGAGCCCTTTCCGCCTCGGTCAACACACTGCGGGCAAGGTCGAGGTCGAGGTGCAGGTTGGCACGGATGGTCGCATTGACGATTTTGCGCTGGTGCAGGCAAGTTGGGCGTTTATGGTGCCACCCGTTCTTGATGCGCTGCGGCATTCTCACTACCAGCCCATTCTTGAGAATGGCGTGCCCAGGAGGATGACGCTGATGGTCACGTGGGAATACCGATAACGGCCGATCTGCCCCGGTCGCTTGCCTGGGGAACTCGCAAAAAAGTCTCATTTTGCCCAGCTAACTTATTGAAAACAATCAGAGAGGCGCGGAACACGGCCAGCTCCCGTTCCCGCTCCTGTTTCCACCCGTGCCCTACCCATACCGCGACACTCCTCCGGCCTTCCCTGGTTACGATGCGGAGTCACCCGGGGCTTGTGTGATGTTGCGGCGCTAATTTGGAGACGAAAGGGTGGCGGCGGCGAAGAGCAGCAGCGTCAGCCAGAGCAGGTCGGCGACCAGCAGGTGGAGCATTTGGAGCCAGATGGGGGTGAGGAAGGCGATGTCGAGCACGCCCAGCGACCACTGGGTCAGCACCGCCGCGGCCAACCCGAATCCCAGACGGCGGGCGAGGGGCGTGACCGGGCGGGGAATACCCTCAACCACGAGGTAGAGCAGGAACAGCCCGAACAGCACGGCGACGGCGGGGTGGATGACGCGCAGGCGCTGCAAGAGCTGTCCCGTGCCGGTGAAGTCCTGGCGCAAGCCGGCGGCCAGCGAGGCCGAGGGAAACAGGGTGTCGGCCAGTGCCGCCATCACCCCGCAGATGCCGGTGACCAGGAATCCGGCGACGGCGGTAATCAGCAAGAACGTGGGGCGCCCCCGGCCGCGGAGGCGGAAGGCGGGCAGGCCCGAAGCCCAGGCGGCGGTGAGCAGCACCGAGGCGAGCAGGAACAAGGTGTTGACCAGGTGCAGCGAGTCGGCGGCGACGCGCGCCGGCGAGGCGTTCTGCCCAACCCAGCCGAAGAGCACCAGCCCGGCGCCCAGAAGGGCCTCGGTGATCAGGAAGAGCATCCCGAAGCTGGCAGCCCGGCGCACGCGGTGGCGGCGGGGGTAGAGCCAGAGCGCCAGCCCCCAGAGCAGGGCGATGAGGATGCCGTCCACACCGCTGGAAACGCGGTGCAGGAACTCGATCAGCATCTTCAACTGCGGGTGGCTGGGGAGGAACTGGTTGTCACAGAGCGGCCAGTTGTCGCCGCAGCCGTTGCCCGCGCCGGAGGCGCGGACATAGGCGCCCCAGAGGATGACCCCCAGGTTGTAGGCCAAAATCCCCCAGGCGAAGGCGGCGAAGCCGCGCGTGCGGGGCGGCGAGGGCAGGGCGGGGACGGAGGGCCGGGGACGGGATGCGGTCAGGGGCTGCAACCTCTTTATTATCCCGTACCTTGTATCCACCGAAAATCTGGCGCATCTTTATTCCAGGTGCAGCGACATGTTCGACACTTCTCCGCCACCCTCATTCAATCGCCGTGGATTTCTGATCGGAGCCGCCAGTTTGGTGGCTGGGACTGCGATCTTCAGCGAGGCGGGCTTCATCACCTCGCTGAGCGGCCTGGTGGGGGGTGGGCCGGTGATCAAGGGCACGCCGGGGATGGTGACCCTGGTGGACTTCGATAACGCCGGCAAAAAGCTGGGGACCGAGCGTGTGGCCAAGATCGTAAAGAGCGCGGAGGAGTGGCGGAAGCAGCTCTCGCCGCTCTCGTTCGAGGTGACGCGGCAAGCCGCCACGGAGCGCCCCTTCACCGGGCCCCTGAACGATTTCTATAAGCCGGGGCTGTACCGGTGCATTTGCTGCGAGACGGCGCTGTTCAGCTCCACCACCAAGTACGACCCGAAGGAAGGCTGGCCGAGTTTCTGGGACGTGCTGGCGAAGCAGAACATCAACGACCGTTCCGACATGAGCCTGGGCATGGACCGCACCGAGGTACGCTGCCGAAGGTGCGACGCTCACCTCGGCCACGTCTTCGACGACGGTCCCCGGCCCACCGGGCTACGCTACTGCATGAACTCGGCGTCGTTGCATTTCTGGCCGCCGTCGGCGAACTCCTAGGCTTCGTCGGCCGACGGGCCGTAAATTGACGGAACCGCAACGCCGAGCAGGCGGAGATAGACGCCCAACTGAGCCCGGTGATGGACCCCGTGGTTGAGGAACATCGCACGGTAGGCGTTGAACCGAGTCCCGGAAAAGAACACCTTGTCTTGGAAGGAGAGCTGCCAGGGTTCGGTCCAGGCGCTCTCCGGAAGTTTGCGCAAGGCCGCCGCCACCTGAGCGGTTCCCTCCTCGAACGCGGCGACGATTTGCGGCGTGGATTCGTACGCCAGCGGCTTGAGCTTCCCGGTGGCGAAATCGAGCTCCGGCTCGGTCAGGATGATGACGCCAAATCCGCCCAGTTGAGCAACATGGGAGGCGAGTTTGCCCAGCGGGGTGGATTTCGGATTGGGTTTGAAATCGATCTGATCGGCGGGCACCCGCTCCAGCGAGGCGCGGGTCTTTTTCGATTCCATTTCCAGTTCGGAGAGCAGCAGATCGGCGGTGGCCATGGCTCAGCATACACCGGGGCTGCGCCGATCCGCACCCGCGGATGGTACGCTGAACTTTTCATCAGGAGGCCGCCGTTTGAAACGACTGTGCCGAACCAGCTGTCTCGTTGCCTATTTTGCCGCGTTGGCGGCTTGGGGTTATGCCCAAGCGCCCGGGGTCCCGGACGCGCAGGTGTGTTCGGTCTATCTTGAAAGCGGCACTGGAGCCGGCGAGGGGCTTTTCGAGTTGTGCATGCATTTGACCGTACCGAAGGCTTGGTCAAAATGCGTCCGCGGGCGGTTTTTGAGCAATATCGATGCCGCCAAGGCACCCGGGAGCCCGGTATTTATTTGGAAGTATCTGATCTGGGACCACCGCTGCGGTGTTCTTCTTCGGAGCCGCTTTACTCGGTTACCGGCTTGCCGAGCGCCCCGCGGGGCGCCTCGAAGACGAATGCTCCTCCTCCAGTAGAAATTGGCGCTGAAACGGCAGCCAGACTGACCCGCTTCACTTTATTTGGCCAGTCGGAATCGGAAGGTTGCAGAGTTCGGGGTTAGTTTTCGGTGGATAAGAGCCGGCTCTGAGCGAGAATCTGACAAGACGGCCATTTAATTCAGTTCAGGGCTCACCACGGTCTCCCGTGGGTTCATATCGGGAGCCGGATTAGGCGTTTTGGTGACGCCCCTGCCATGCCGCGTCCTTCATGTGTATAAATTCTCCATTGCGCGGGGGCGTCGAAGCGCGATAATGGCGGCCATGTTTGCCTTCCGGGCGGGAGGGCAGGCGTAAAGGGTTTCGTCGCACTGCCCGGTGTTTCCCCGGGGAGCACGGCTCAGAAGCGCGGTGTGGCCGCCACAGTATAAGGAGCGCTCCATGGCACGTAGACTTTCGCACACGGCATTCATCCTGACATCCCTGGTGGCTACGGCGGCCGCGGGGGCGCTGCTGGCGGGTTGTAGTCAACAGCCGGCGGCCAAGCCGGCCAAGGCCGCCTTTACCCCGCCACCGATATCGAGTGGGCCGGGATTTCACGTCGTCGACCTGTACCACTTCCAGAACGTGAGCCAGGTCGAGCTCTCCCCGGACGGCCACGGCGCCGCCTATACCGTCAGCGACAGCAGTTCGGCGGGGCGGCCGAGCTCGCGGGTGTGGATCATGGATCTGGGCACCAAGCAAAGTGTGCGTTTGAACCCCAACGGGGCGGCCTCGCTGCCGCACTGGTCGCCGGACGGCCAGTGGATCGCCTTCCAGGGTTCCGAGAGCGGACAGTCGGGGCTATGGATCGCGCATCCGGACGGCAGCGGCGCCGAGTTCCTGGCGCCGATCGAGGGGACCAACGCGCCCCTGCCCGGTACCGGCAACCACATCGCCTGGTCTCCGGACGGCAAGCAGATCGCCTACGTCTCGGCGACGCCGGGGCCGGAGGTGAACGCCAACGGCGATCCGCACGTCATCACGCGCTACCTTTATAAGCCGACGGCGTCGGAGGGCGTGAACCCCTACAACGACAACCGGCGGCTGCACATTTTCCTGGTCCAGGTGGATGGCAAGCAGGTCAAGCAGCTCACCAGCGGCGACCGGTACGAGCACTCCATCCAGTGGTCGCCCAAGGGCGACGTGATCCTGTACGCCAGCAACGCCCAGAAGAATCCGGATCAGGATTTTAACTACGACCTGTTCACCGTAAATCCGTCAAGCGGCGAGATCAAGCGCCTCACCGACGCGGTAGGGCCCAAGTACGACGCGGTATGGTCGCCCGACGGGGCGCACATCGCCTACACGCACACCATCCGGCCGATCACTTCGATGGAGACCACCGGCGAAGATACGCACCTTTGGGTGATGAACGCCGACGGCAGCCAGCCGCACCGGCTGGACGGGCAGCTCGACCAGCGGTACCGCGGGCCGGTGTGGTCGGCCGATGGGGCATGGATTTATTCCACCGTGCAGGATCATGGTTTGGTGAAGCTGGTCAAGACGCCCATGGCGGGAGGCGCGCCCACCGCCGTGATCGCGGGACCTGGCAGCGTCGGCGGCTGGTCGCTGGCCAAGGACGGGACGCTCGCTTACGCCTACGCCACGCCGCAGGCGCCAGCTAGTCTGTACATCCAGGGCGGCGCGTTTGCCCAGGCGACTCAGCTTACCAACCTTAACCAACAAGTGCTGTCCGGCAAGACGGTCGCGCCGGTGGTGGCGGTGGACTTCAAGAGCTTTGACGGCACCGCGGTAGAAGCTTTCCTGACCGAACCGGCGGACCTCGGCGCGGCGCCGGCGCCGCACTCGCACCCGCTGATTCTTCAAATTCACGGCGGACCCCATGGGCAGCAGGGGCCGGAGTTCAACTCCAAGGCGCAAATCTACGCTTCGCACGGCTATGCCTCGCTGATGGTCAACTACCGGGGTTCCACCGGCTATGGCCAGGCCTTCGAGGACAAGATCCTCAAGGACCAGGACGGCGGCGAGGCCAAGGATGTGCTCGCCGGGCTGGATGCGGCCATCGCCAAGTACAACTGGATCGACCCGAACCGGCTGGGCATCGAGGGGGGAAGCTACGGCGGCCAGCTCGCGGACTGGTTGATCACGCAGACGCCGCGGTTCAAGGCGGCGATTCCGACCGCGGGCATCTCGAACCTGATCAGCTTCAACTACCTCTCCTACTACCACGACTACCTGCCCTACGAGTACGAGGGTTATCCGAACACGCCGGCCGCCAAGGACGCGCTTTGGCAGCGCTCGGCCCTGCGGTACGTCAATCAGGTGAAGACGCCGGTGCTGTTTATCCACGGAGCCAACGACAACGATGTGCCGACCGAACAGGCGCAGGAATACTTCATCGCGCTGAAGGACGTCGGGGTGGAGACAACCATGCTGCTGTACCCGCGGGAGGGGCATGGCCTGCGCGAAACCCGGCACGTGGCGGACGCGACCACGCGCTCGATGCGCTGGTACGACCAGCACTTCGCGTCGAAAGAGGCGAAGCGCTAGATTAGGAGAATGACGCCAGGTGAGCGGCGGCGAGGGCCGCCGCCTGGCGTTGCACGCCGGGTTCGTCGCCGAAGCCCGCCAGCCAGTGGCAGGAAGGGTCGGCGCGGAACCATGTCCATTGGCGTTTGGCGTAGCGGCGCTGTTCCTGCTGCGCTTCGGCCAGCGCGCCGGCCGGGTCGGCGTGCCGCAGCACGATGTC
>DATNAC010000144.1:0-10244 GCA_035573035.1 Terriglobales bacterium | reverse complement strand
ACCATTTCGTAGCTGAGTTCGCGCGGCTCCCCCACCGAGACCCCGCCGATGGCGTAGCCCGGCAAATCCATCGCCACCAGGCGCTGGGCCGCTTCGCGCCGCAGATTCGGGTAGGAGCTGCCCTGCACGATCCCGAACAGTGCCTGGCCCGGCGACGGCTCGCGCTCGAACACCTGACGGCACCGCTCCGCCCAGCGCAACGTGCGCTCCAGCGAAGCGCGGGCCACAGGCTCGGTGGCGGGGTAGGGCGTGCAGTCGTCGAACGCCATCACGATGTCCGACCCCAGCGCGCGCTGGATCGCCATCGAGAGCTCCGGCGTCAGCTGGTGCTGGCTGCCGTCCAGATGGGAACGGAAGGTGACCCCATCTTCTTCGATCTTGTTCAGCGTGCTCAGGCTGAACACCTGGAAGCCGCCGCTATCGGTCAGGATGGGGTGCGGCCAGGCGGCGAATCGGTGCAATCCGCCCATCGCCGCGATCAGCTGGTGGCCGGGGCGGAGATAGAGGTGGTAGGTGTTGCCGAGAATAATCTCGGCCCCGATGGCCTCGAGCTCCGTCTGGCTGATCGCCTTGACCGTGGCGCGCGTGCCCACCGGCATGAAACACGGCGTCTCCACCGTGCCATGCGGCGTATGCAGCCGCCCGCGCCGCGCCCCGCCCGGCAGCTCGGCCAACAATTCAAAGGAGAATGGTTCCACAAAAAGGGGGGACGGCGGCGGCGCCGCCGTCCCCAAATTGTATGCCAGTTGGGTCGTCGACGCTTACGCAAACGCCGCGGCAAAGCCGGAGCTGACGAGAACATACAGCAGCCAGAGAATGCCCACGGCGCTGAACGCGCTGCCAAATTTGTCCTTGCGTCCGCTGAGCTTGCTCAGCCCCACCGCCAGCAGGAAGACCGTCCAGATCGAGAAGATATCGATGTGGTTGGCCAGAGCGTAGAGAAAAGGCGCCGTGGCGCTCTTGTCCAGGAAGAACCCCAGATTGGTTCCGATTGGATTCACCAGCTGGTAGCTCGTGGGATCGGCCATCAGCGCCAGCACCAGCATGGTGAGCAGACCGAGCAGGGTCTGGGTCAGGTACGCGTGGCTGACCATGGACAGCGTCTGCTTGTAGCGCGCTTCCTGCCCCAGCAGGAAATTGGCGATGCCTTGAAAGATCCAGCCCAGGAACAACGCGCCGATCACGACGAACAGTGGCGTCAGGTACAGGGTGACATGCAGAACCTTCATGGTGGTGCTGATCGCCGCCTGCAGCGCGGCAGGATCCAGGGCCCGCGTGCGCGCATTCTGCATGACACTCTGCCGCGCCAGGCTATAGAGACCGACGCGCTGCATCATCTCGGTCACCGCGGCAAAAGCCACCACCATCTGTACCGCCCAACACAGGAGAACATGCGGGGCGCGGGCAATCTCCGCAAAGGTGCGTCCGGGGGAGACGAACACTCCGACGATGCGCGCCGCCGAGGACATGGGGCGCGGGCCGGCGTTGACAGACGAAGCGGTGGTGCTCATGGCCGCTATTGTAGTGCAAACACCGGCGGCCAGGGTGGCAGCGCCTCGATCAGCCGCTGCGTTATCGGCTGCCGCGGCCGAGCCAGTACTTCCGCGGCGGCGCCCATCTCGACCACCTCGCCCGCCTCCATCACCGCGATCCGGTCGGCATGGCGCGCGACCTGCGCCAGGTTGTGCGAGATCAACAGACAGCCCCAGCCGTGCGCGGCTTGCAACTGGCGCAGCAAGGTCAGGACTTGCTCTCCGGCGGCGGCGTCGAGCGAAGCTGTAATCTCATCCGCCACCAGCAAACGGGGCCGCATCGCCAGGGCTCGCGCAATCGCCACCCGCTGCCGTTGGCCGCCGCTGAGTTCGGCCGGCCGGCGCCCGGTCAGACCGGCAGACAATCCCACCGCCTCCAACTCCCGGGCGGCCCGCTCCCGCCGCCAGGAACGCCGCCGCCACCAGGGCGGCCGGTCATCCGCGGCCGCCTGAATCTCGATGCCTTCGGTCACAATCGCGGCCACGGACATGGTCGGATCGAGGGAGCGCCGCGGATCCTGGTAGATCATCTGCGCCCGGCCCCGCAGTTCCCGCGCATCGCGGCCGTCAATCAACACGTGTCCGGCGCTCGCGGCCTCGGCGCCGACCGCCAGGCGGCCCAAGGTTGACTTCCCTGCCCCCGAAGGTCCCACCACCGCCAGCACCTCCCCCGCCGCCAGTGCCAGCGTGAGATCGTGCACCAGCGTGCGCCCACCCCGCTGAACGCCGGCGCGGCGCAATTCCAACAGCATCGCGGCCGGACCGCTCACCCGGCGCCTCCGGCCGTCTTTCGTCGCGGATTCCCCGGTTGCCCGGCCACCATTCGCGCCACCTCCGCCGTCCGCGGATGGGCGAATACGTCCCGCACCGGACCCTGTTCCAGGATCGCGCCGTCCGCCATCACGCAGACATCATCGGCGAGGGTCGCGGCCACCGCCAGATCATGCGTCACCAGCAGCAATGACAGGCTCTCTTCCTCGCGCACGCGACGCAGCAAGGCCAGCAGCTGGGCTTGGTGCAGGGTATCGAGCGCGGAGGTCGGCTCATCGGCCAGTAGCAGGCGCGGACGCCGCGCCAAAGCCATCGCCACCAACAGCCGCTGCTGCATGCCCCCCGACCATTGATGGGGATAATCGCGCCCCCGCTCGGGATCGAGGCCAACCTCGTGCATCAGCCGGGCCGCCTCCCCGGCCTGGGCGCCGCGCCCCAGGCACTCGCGCAGGTGCGCACCCGCCGAACGGCGCGGGTCGAGCGCGGCCTGGGGCTCTTGGGGAATCCAGGCAAGGTAGCGGCGCCGCAGCGTACGCCAATGCTGCGCGCTGCCATGCAGCAGAGACATCGAGCCCGCGCCGGCACCGCCGCGGAGCCGCACGCTGCCCTCCACTGTCGCCTCCGCCGGTAGCAATCCCATGAGGGCTCGCAGAAGTGTGGTCTTCCCGCTGCCCGATTCCCCCACCAAAGCCACCGTCGCGCCCCGCGGCACCGTCAGCGTAACGCCGCGAACAATTTCGCGCTGCCCCAGCCACACGCGCAGACCGGTGACTTCGAGGAGGGCTTCCATGTTCCCCCGCATTGTAGCCGCTGAACTACAACCAGCGCCGCAAAAAACGCGCCATCAGATAGGCATCCGCGTATTTGAACGGGAAGCGCCCGATGGTGTAGTGTCCGCAACCCAGCGCGTGCGGCTCGTGGTGCAACCGCATCCGCCGGAACGAAGCCAGCACCTCGCGCGAAAACTCGGGCAAAAAGCAAGGGTCGTACCGCGCCCAGATCAGAAGATTTTTTTTGGGCGCCACCGCCGACACCGCCGCGAAACGCTCCAGGTAGCTGGCCGGACTGATGCTGCGCCAGGCTTCGCGCAGTTGATCCTGCTCGACGTATGGCTCCAGACTGCGGCGTACGTGCGCGGTGGCGAGCCCGGTCCACACCACGTCGCCAAAGTACTGGGAGACGTGGTTGAACACATTCACCCGGAGGCGTGGGTCGTGCGCTGAGGTCAACAGCGCATAGCAGGACCCGAGACTCGTGCCCACGATCCCGAGATCGCGGTATCCCTGCTGCTCCAGCCAGTCCAGGCTGGCGCGGATGTCGCACACCGCCTGCCGCGCCGCGTGAATGGTGCGGCCGATATTGGAGTCTACCGTGTACTCGGCGCGCCGGATGTTCCGCGGCATGCGCACGTCATGGTAGGGCATGCTCACGCGCAGACAGGAAATGCCCAGCCGGCTGAGCAGATCGCTCAGCCCCAGGTGCCCCTGTTCATCCGAGTTCCACTGCGCCACCACCACCACCGCGCGCCGCCGTGGCCCATCCGATGGAAACCAGCGGGCATGGACAAAGCGATTCTCCTCGTACGGGCTCTCGACCGGCGAGCGAAAGCTGAGCGCGGCGCCCTGATCGAGGAAATATTCCCGCACCGGGGTGTAGGCAAAAAACTCGGGACTGCGCGCCAGCACGCGCCGCGTCCAGTCTTGCAAATGCGGCAAGACATCCCGGGCCGGCGCTTGCGGCGGCAACGGCCCAATCCCGTTGACTGGGGTGCGGCGCAGCCACTCTGTGCCCCAATCAAAGGGGGTGATCCGGCGGTCTTGGTCCACGCGGTTCAGCCGCCGTTCCCAGGCAAGGATCAGTTGGGAGTAGGGATCGGGCATACAAATGAATAGGCCGGAGGACAAACCGCAGGGTGGTTAATCTTCCGGCCCATTGATCCAGAAGCGGATCCAGATGGCTTCAAGTTTGGCACGCAACATGCACCGCAGTCAAATGTCGGCTAAAATCTGGCTGGACAGGCAGATTTTGCCTACTTTGCGCCGTAGGAGGCCCTCATGCATTCCCGTTTCTTCCCCACTGCCGCGGCCCGTCTGGCGGCCTGCGCGGCCGGCGCGCTGTTGGCGCTCGGCATGGCCGCTTGCTCCCACGGTAACGCCAGCAGCCAGGACCAATCGTTGACCACCGCGATCCAGAGCAAGATCAATGCCGACCCGGCGCTGCAGGGTGCGGGCGTCAACGCCACCGTGCTCAACGGGGTGGCGACCCTGACCGGCTCGGTGGGCAGCGATGCGGCGCGTAATGCCGCGCAACAGGATGCCCAGATCCCCGGCGTCACCCAAGTCAACAACCAGATTGGAACCAACACCGCCATGACCGCCGCCGCGCCCTCGCCCGGCGCGCCGGCGCCGGCCACCGCGCCCGAAGCGATGACCGCGATGAAGGCCCAGCCGCAATCCAATCCGCCGGCCGCAACCGCGCCGGCGCCCAACCTGAGCGCTGCCAGCCCGGTGGAGGTCGAGTCGGGCACGACCCTGCACGTGCGCTTGGGCCGCTCGCTCAGTTCCACCGATGCCAGCGAAGGCCAGCCCTTCGATGGCACCCTCAGTTCACCCGTGCTGGTCAATGGCCAAGTCGCCATCCCGAAGGGCGCCTCGGTGAGTGGCCACGTGACCGCGGCTGATTCCGCCGGCCACTTCAAAGGACAATCGCGCTTGGCCGTAACCCTCGATAGCGTGAGCTACAACGGCCAGACCTACGATCTGCATACCCATGCCATCACCCGTCTGGCTGCATCGCGCAGCACCCGCTCGGAAGAAACCATCGGCGGTGGAACTGCCGTTGGAGCCTTGATCGGCGCGTTGGCGGGACATGGCAAAGGAGCGGCCATCGGCGCGGTCTCCGGCGCCGGCGCCGGCACCGCGGCCCAGGCGCTCACCAAGCCGGCCGAGGTTACGCTCCCGGCCGAGACGGTTCTGCGCTTCACCCTGTCCTCGGCGATTCAAGTCGTACCGGCGGGATCGAACCAGTAGCCAGCCGCTTCGAAGAACAATAAAGGGGGCTCCGCCGCGTGGCGGAGCCCCCTTTTGTTGCGTCAAGCCTGAAGCCGAGGATTAGAAGTGGTCTCATAATGCCGCAGCAGGCCGCCTGGGGCGAGCTGGATGCGGCTTTTTCTGGGGAAAAAGCCGCACACGATCCATTCGCGTAGAGTTTGGCACCAATTATGAGACCACTTCTAGTGCCCGCCGGCTTTTAAGGTTTGCAGTTCGGCCTTGGCCGTGGCCGCATTGGGGCCGTTGGGAGCGTACTGAATGGACTTCTGCAGCGCATCCTCCGCGCCCGGAGGAGCAATGATATTCCCCTTGGCGTCGGTGGTCGCCTTGCCCAACAGGCAAATGGCCTTGTAGTACCAGGCATCGCCATTCTGGGGATCGAGCGCCAGCAGCTTGTCGAAGGCCGCCCCGGCCGCATCCAGGTTGCCCTGGTTCAGCATCACGACCGCCGAGTTGTACATCGCCATCTTCGCCTGCGTCGGATCCATCTGCGCCGCTTTGGAGAATGCGGCGTTGGCGTCGTCAACCTTGCCTTCCTTGGAGTACACCGTGCCCAGGTTGATCTCATACCCGGCGTTGGTCGGCTTCAACGCGATCGCCTTCTGATACGCGTCCGCGGCCTTGTCGTACTGTTTCGCCTGGCTGTAATCGTCGGCGAGGTTGGCATAGAGAATGTCGTGGGTCTGGTCCATCGCCACCGCTTTCTCCATAACCGCGATCGCCTGGTCGTACTGCTTGGCGTCCACGAACTGCTTGTTCTGCTGCAGCAGGCCGTTCAGCGTTCCCAGCTTTTTATTGGCTTCCTGCTCCTCCTTCATCTTTTTCACGTACGCCGCCGCCTGCTCCTTGTTCATACCGGGGGGCGCCTGAATCGGCATCTCGCCATCGGCCGAGGCCTGCAGCTTTTTCAGATCGACGTCAATTTCCTGCGCGGTGCCCATGTGCGTGGACACACCCTTTTGGACCACAATGGTCTGCTTGTTATCGGGCATCACTACGCTGACGTCATAGGTTCCGACCGGCAGCGCGTAGTGGCCGTAGTTGCCGTGCTTGTCCGTCTTGACGTCGTACTTCGCCGGCACATCGGTACGGGTGAAAACAACGTCGGCCTTCTGGACCGGCTTGCCATCCGGACCGGTCACCATGCCCTTGATGCCGCCCGAGATCTGGGCCGCCGCCGGCAGCGCCATCAACAGGCCTAGCAATGCCAGGCCGAAAAGTGTGCTCAATCGTTTGGTGATAGACATGAACTCTCCTCTACCCGCCCGTTCGCGTATGGGATCGGATCCTCGGTGCCGGCTTGGCGAAACGCGCGCCTCCGCAGGCGGCAACTGTCGCAGCGCCCGCACGCCTCCTCAGAACTCTGGTAGCAAGACCACGATAAAGGAAATGGCGCCTTCAATTCAAGTCCGAGACGCACAATGTCGGCTTTGTGCAATCCCAGCAAGGGGGTTTCCACCCTCGCTTTTCCGTCGCGGGTTCCCACCTCAAGCAAGTGCTGGAAGGCCGCAAAATACTCGGGCCGGCAATCCGGATAGCCCGAGCCGTCCACCGCGACCGCCCCAATCATCACCACCACCGGCTTACCGGTTTCGCGCTCCAGTACCTCGCCCCAGGAAACCGCCGCCGCCAAGAGGTGGGTATTGCGGAACGGTACATAGGTCACGGGGATGATGGAAGCATCCACGCCACCTTCAGGGACCGCGAGGGCCGAGTCGGTCAGAGCGGAACCCCCAATTTGGCGGAATAGTGCCGACGTGGCAACCAGGCGGCGCTTGACCCGGTAGAAGTCGGCAATCGCCTCAAAGGAACGGCGCTCCCGCGCAGCGGTGAGCTGGCCGTAGTCCATGTGAAGAAATGCCGGCTCGTAGTCCCGCGCCGCCAAGGCGGCGCAGACGCAGCTATCCATGCCGCCGCTGAGCAGCACCACCGCGATCGGACGTTGGGTTTCGGTCATGATCAGACTCCGCGCGTCGCCGGGTCCCACAGAAATTTGTGGATCTGCAGCGCCAACCGAACCGGCAGGCCATCGGCCAAAATCCACTCCGCCAGCCGCGCCGGATCGAGCTCGCACTGCTCGCTCGAACGCGCGCCCACGGCATCCTTGCGAAAGGCCGGAGAGAAGAGAATGGCCGGGGAGGCGCCGTCGAGCCGCTGCTCGGCAACAAAATCCCGCGCAAACTCATAATCGGCGCGATCGCGCAGCACGAACTTAAGCTCGTCCCAGGGCTGCAGGTGCCGCAGGTTCCCCATTTGGAAAGTCCTGCCTTCCCCGCTGCCCGGACACTTCACATCCACGATCTTGATCACCGCCGGCGGCAATATCGCAACGTCGCGCTCGCCGCTGGTCTCGATCATGACCGTGTAGCCGCGGTCCAGCAGGCGCCGCGCCAGCGCCGCGACTCCCTCGGCCTGGAGCAGCGGCTCGCCTCCGGTAAACTCGACCCGCCGGCAAGGATGGCGCTGGATCTCCGCTTCCACCGCCTCCAAGGTCATCCGCTCGCCACCCTGAAAGGCGTACTCGGTGTCACACCAGTGGCAGCGCAGGTTACAGCCGGTCAGGCGCACAAAAATGCAAGGCAAGCCGGCGTGGGTGGACTCGCCCTGAATCGAGTAAAAGATCTCGCTGACGCGCAACAACACGGGAAATGACCGCCTAAGATTCAGAGTAGACGGCGGCGGTGGTATCGGTTTCGAACACGGTCACCGAGGTGACCTCGACGCCCTGAGCGTTACCGCGAATTCCCTCGCGCACGCGGTCGAAAAGGTAGCGTGCCATGTTCTCCGCCGAGGGGTTCACTTCGCGGAAAGGCTCCAGGTCGTTCAGATACTGGTGGTCGATTTTCTCGGTCTCGGCCCGCAGCACGCTTTTAAGGTCTTTGAAGTCGTACAACAACCCGATCGAGTTCAAGCGCGAGCCGCGCAGCACCACGCGCACGCGATAGTTGTGCCCGTGCGGGTTCTCGCACTTGCCCCGATACCCGCGCAGCGCATGGCCGGACGAAAACGTTTCCTCGACCGTAATCTCAAACATCGCACCGCAATTATAGCGTGCCGCCGGTGTGGGCGGGCTGACGCTAGAAGTGGTCTCATCATGCCGCAGCAGGCCGCCTGGGGCGAGCTGGATGCGGCTTTTTCTGGGGAAAAAGCCGCACACGATCCATTCGCGTAGAGTTTGGCACCAATTATGAAGCCTCTTCTAGGCGCGCACGGCGCGCAGGGCGAGGCCAGTGAGCGCGCCCCACAGGGTCATTGGGAACGGCGGGGCGGGAGAGAGGCGGGTGTGCACCGTGCTGACCAGCGGCAATTGCGCAAAGGCGGCGCCGGAGCGCAGTCCCCAACTCGAGCGCGGCACCAGGCGGGCGTAGGCGGCCGCCATGCCGCCGGCGAGCAGCAACTGCCCGGCCTTGCGCGCGGGCGAGTGCTCCTCCCCGGACCAGGCGCGCGACAAAAACTCCACGGCGACGGCGGCCGTAATTCCCACCGCCAGCACTTGCACTTCACGCTGCCAGTTCTCCATCCCCCTCTGGATGCCCGCGCGCTCCCTCCGGGTTGTGGGGAAGCTACTGCTTGACGATGGCCTGGTAGCCGTCGCCGGTAAGCCGGGTGCGCATCGCCTGCGCCGCATCGACCGTCAGGAACGGACCCACCTGGACGCGGTACAGATCGGTCTCGCCCGCCGCCGGCGGCGCCACCACGACGGGATAGCCGCGCCCGCGCAGGGCGTTGGCGAGACTATCGGCGTCCGCCTTGGCGCCGGCAAACACCTGCACCCGATAGATGCCTTTCCCGTCGGAAGGCATGGCAGCCGGGGGCGTGTTGGTCGCCGCCGGCAGACCGGCCACCGGCGCGGCCGGCTTCGCCACCGTCTCGGATACCGGCACCGCCTCGGGCGCACCGGCCGCGGGTGCGCTATTCGAAGATGCTCCGGCCGCGGCAGTGGTATCCGGCGGGGTCGCTGGGGTGAGCGTCGCCGGGGTCTGATCCGACTCGGCCGCGCCTAAATCCGCCGGATTGGGGGGTTGTACCCCTGCCGGCGCGGAGGTGGCGGCCGGGTTTCCCGCCGGCTTGGCAACGGCGCTGGCCGCCGGCGCGCTGCCTAAGCTGAACTGGGAAGGAATGGCGTGCTTGCCCAAGGTATATCCGAAGGCAAAGAACATGCCGCACACGACCGCGAGACCGCAAAACAGCGTCACCAGCGCCTTGCTACCCAACTCCAGCTGATAGCTGTTTGCCGCGGGGCGGCGCCGGCGGGATTCGGAGCTTTCCTCGGAACGCTTGATTTCGGATCGCATACGTCTCTTAGGTTTGGGGCGGCGTCTTCACCGCCGGCTGCAGCGTTCGCCCTTGCAAAAACACGTCCAGCAAATCCAACGGAAGCGGGAACACCACGGTAGTGTTCTTCTCCGTGCCAATTTCCACCAGCGTCTGCAAATAACGCAGCTGCAGCGCGATCGGCTCGCGCGCAATCGTATTGGCGGCCTCGGCCAGCCGGGCCGAGGCTTCGAACTCGCCCTCGGCATGGATGATCTTGGCCCGCTTTTCGCGTTCCGCCTCGGCCTGCCGCGCGATCGCACGCTGCATGGACTCGGGCAGATCCACCGCCTTGATCACCACGTCGGTGACCTTGACGCCCCAGGGCTCGGTGCGCTCGTCCAGAATTCCCTGCAACCGCGAGTTGACCTTCTCGCGGCTGGAAAGCAGATCGTCAAACTCAACCTCGCCCAGAACCGCGCGCAGCGTCGTTTGCGCAAACTGCGAGCTGGCAAAGCGGAAATTCCGTACCTCCACTACCGCCTTTTGGGGGTCAATGACGCGGTAGTACACCACCGCCGTGACCGTGGCGGTGACGTTGTCGCGCGTGATGATGTCTTGCGGCGGCACGTCCAGG
>DATNAC010000143.1:0-11914 GCA_035573035.1 Terriglobales bacterium | reverse complement strand
CCTGTTCAAGAAGAACAAGGTCGACTGGGTGCGCGGCACCGCCTCCTGGGCCGGCCCGGGACAGTTGGACGTGAAGCTCCCCGACGGCTCGACCAAGCGGGTGGGCGCCAAGAACATCATCATCGCCACCGGTTCCACCGCCCGCATGCTCCCCGGGCTCCAGTCCGACGACCGCATCCTCACCAACATCGAGATCCTGGCCCTCAACCAGATCCCCAAGAAGCTGGTGGTGATCGGCGCCGGCGCCGTCGGGGTCGAGTTCGCCTCCATCTATCGCCGCTTCGACACCGAGGTCACCATCCTCGAGATGCTCCCCCGCATCGTCCCGGTCGAGGACGAGGACATTTCCAAGGAGCTCGAAAAGGCCCTCAAAAAGCAGAAGATCGATATCCAGACCTCGGCCAAGTTCGAGAAGGTGGAGAAGACCGCCGCCGGCGTCAAGGTCACCTACACCGACCGCGACGGCAAGACCCAGGTGATCGAGGCCGACAAGCTCCTGGTCGCCGTGGGCCGCGCCCCGGTCACCGCCGGCCTCAACCTGGAGAAGACCCGCATCCAGACCGACCGCGGCTTCCTCAAGACCGACGGCTACATGCGCACCGCCGAGCCCAACGTCTACGCCATCGGCGACGTGGTCGCGGGCTCGCCCCAGCTGGCGCACGTGGCCTCGATGGAAGGGTTGATCGCGGTGGCCCATATCGCCGGCAAGGCCACCCACCAGATGGACTACACCCGCGTGCCCAACTGCACCTACTGCGAGCCCCAGGTGGCCAGCGTCGGCCTCACCGAGCAGGCCTGCAAAACCAAGGGCCTGCAGTACAAGGTGGGCAAGTTCCCCTTCGTCGGCAACTCCAAAGCCACCATCCTGGGTTCCCACGACGGCTTCATCAAGGTCATCGCCGACGCCAAGGACGGAACCCTGCTCGGCGTCCACATGATCGGCCCGGTGGTCACCGAGCTCATCAGCGAGGCGACCCTGGCGCTTCAGCTCAACGCCTCGGCGGACGAGCTGATGGAGACCATCCACGCCCACCCCACCGTCTACGAGGCCATGCTCGATGCGGTGAACAACATTTACGGGCTGACCATCAACGCGTAAGGGCCCAACCCGCGGCACCGGCCACCTGCCGCGGGTATAATCGGCGTGTTACCCCCCGGATGCAGACTCAGGGAACGATGTCGCACGCATCCGAGTACAATCAGGGCACCGCGCCGGGCCCTGCCGCCCGCGAGCCGCTCGATGCCCTCCTGCCCGAGGTGCACGCCGAGCTGCACCGCCTCGCCCGCGCGTATTTGGCGCGGGAGCGCCCCGGCCACACCCTCCAGCCCACGGCGCTCATCAACGAAGCCTATTTGAAGCTGGCCGCCCAGTCGCAGCTGCACTGGCAGGACCGCTCCCACTTCGTCGCCATCGCCGCCCGCGCCATGCGCTTCATCCTGGTGGATCATTGCCGCGGACGCGGCTACGCCAAGCGCGGCGGCGGCGCCCTGCGCGTTACCTACGACGAGAGCCTCCCGGTGGCGGCCGGCGAGCGCGGCGCCGAGTTGCTCCGTCTCGACGAAAAGCTCTCCGAGTTGGAGGCCCGCGACCCGCGCAAGAGCCGCATCGCCGAGTTGCGCTACTTCGGCGGCCTGAGCGTGGAGGAAACCGCCCGCGCGCTCTCGGTTTCGGTGGCAACGGTCATGCGCGAGTGGCGCCTCACCCGCGCCTGGCTCGAGCGCGAGCTGGCTTGAACCGTATGGCGGCAGAACTCTGGCCCGAAGTCGAGCGTGTCTTCCACCAGGCGGCGGAGCTGCCGCCCGAGCGCCAGGGAGCCTTTCTCGCCGGCCTCGGTCTCGACCCCGCGGTGCGGAGCGAGGTCGAGTCCCTGCTCGCCGCCGACGCCCGCAGCTCGCGCTGGGAGGACTGGGACCCCGCCCCGGTCGCGGCCGACTGGGCCGCCCATGCCGGCCAGGACCTCGTGGGCCGCACCGTGGACCAGTACACTGTCCGCCGTCTGCTCGGCGTCGGCGGCATGGGCGAGACCTACCTCGCCGACGATGCCACCCTCGGCCGCCAGGTCGCGCTCAAGCTGCTGCCGCTCGCCGCCAGCCGCGACGAGGTCCGGGTGCGCCGCTTCCTCGAGGAGGCCCGGGCCGCCAGCGCCCTCAACCACCCCGGCATCGTTACCGTCTACGGGCTCGGCCGCTTCCAGCAGCAGGACTACATCGCCACCGAGTACATCGAGGGCCAAACGCTCCGCCATAAGCTCGCCGCCGGGCCTCTGCCGCTGGCTGAGGCGCTCGACCTGGCGGCCCAGATCCTGGCCGCGCTGGCCGCCGCCCACGCCGCCGGCATCGTCCACCGCGACATCAAACCCGAAAACGTCATGGTCCGGCGGGATGGCTACGTCAAGGTGATTGACTTCGGCCTGGCCAAGCTCGCCTCCCCCTCCGGCGAGCGCCGTCCCGCCCTCACCCGCACCGGCGCCGTGGTGGGCACGCTCGATTACATGGCTCCGGAGCAGGCCGCGGGCGCCGCCGTGGACGCCCGCGCCGACCTGTACAGCTTCAGCGTGGTGCTCTACGAAATGCTGACCGGCGAGCTGCCGCGCGAGCTGGGCAGCGGCTCCCACGGCAGCGGCGCCCGGCGCGGCCGCGGCCGCCTGCCCGCGGGCATCTACCGCCTGATCCGCAAGGGTGTGGCCAGCGATCCCGCCCGGCGCTGGCAGAGCGCCCCCGAGCTCCTCGGCGAGTTACGCGCGCTGCAGGCGAATGCCCGCCGCCGTCCCCACGCCCGCCTCGCCCTGGCCGCCGCGGCCTTGCTGGTCGTCCTTGCCGCCCTCGCGCTCGCCTACGGACGCTGGCGTGACGCCGCCCCCGGCGCCGGCAATTCCCTCGTGGTCATGCCTCTTCAGGCGCTGGGCTCGGCCGACGCCGCGCCCCTCGCCGACGGCATGAGCAACGCCATCATCACCCGCCTCAGCGGCATCGCCTCGCTGCGCGTGCCGCCGGCCGCGGCCATCCGCCCCAACGAGGACGCCTTCGACGCCGCCCGCCGCCTCGGCGTCGCCGACGTCCTCACCGGCACCGTGCAGCGCCAGGGCAACCGCTTGCGCGTCACCTCCCAGTTGGCCCGCGCCGCCGACCGCCGCGTCATCTGGGCGCAGCAGTTCGACCAGGATTTCACCAACATCTTCGCCATCCAGGACGCCATCGCCCAGGACGTGGCCACCAACCTGCTGCGCCAACTCACCCCCGGCGACCGCGAGCACCTCACCCGCCACGAAGCCACCGACCCGGGCGCCTACGACCTCTATATGCGCGCCCGCGACCAGTGGGCGCTGCGCACCCCCGCCTCCATCCACACCGCCATCGCCATGTATCAGCGGGCGATCGCCCTCGAGCCCGACTTCGCCCTGGCCTACGCCGGCCTGGCCAACTGCTATAACCTCGCCGCCTCCGGCCTCGCCCCCATCGCCCGCGAGCCCCTCGCCCGCGCCGCCGCCGAGCGCGCCATTGCCCTCGACCCCGCGAGCGCCGAGGCCCACACCGCCCTGGCTTTTCTCGACTACAAATTCGACTGGCGCTGGCAGGAGGCCGATGCCGAGTTCCGCCGCGCCCTCGCCCTCGATCCCAACGACGCGCTCGCCCACCACTGGTACGGGGAGATGCTTCATCTCCAGTTGCGCAACGATGCGGCCATCCGCCAGTTCCAGCTCGCCACCTCGCTCGATCCTTATACCCTGCCCGTTCGGCTCGACTTCGTCCACGCCTACCTCAACGCCGGCCGCCTCGGCGACGCGCGCGCCGAGGTCGAAGCCATGCGCCCGCTCGGGCCCGACGCCGCCGACGTGCTCCAGGCCGACAGCGAGGTCCTGCTCGCCGAGGGCAAGGTAGCCGCCTCGGTGACCCAGTTCCTGCGCTGGGAAGCGGTGGGCGCGGTGAGCGAAACCCAGATTGACCGTCAGCGCGCCGCCTTCCAGGCCGGCGGTCTGCCCGCCTTCTACCGCGAACAGGTTGCCGAGCAGCTGGCGCAGGCCCGCTCCCACCCCGCCGCCCCGTTCCTCGCCACCCAATTGGCCGATCTCTACGCCCGGCTCCAGGAGCGCGGCCCCACGCTCGCCTGGCTCACCAAGGCCGTGGACCTGCACGAGGACGAGGCCCTCCTCATCCGGGGCCCGATCTACGACTTCGTGCGCCATGACCCGGAATTCATCGCCCTGGCGCAACGGGTCGGCCTCAACGAAAAATAATTTCCCCCCGAGTGACAATACGGGGCCCCCGATCCCGATTACCAGGGTGAAGGCGTTTGGAGGCGCCCGTTATGCAGACCAACCATTATTTTCGTGCCATCTGTTTCGCCGGTACCCTGGCCCTGGGCTTGGCCGTCAGCGCCGCCGCGCAAACCCGGCTCACCGTGACGTCCGCGCTCCCCGACTATAGCGCCGGCAACCTCACCATTCGCGTCGCCAACTTGCGGACCAATAGCGCCGCACCCACCGTCGAACTTCAGGGCTCCCCGCTCGCCGTGGTTAACTACCTCGTGATGCAGGTGCCGCGTACCCCGGCGATCCGCACCTCCAAAATACAGTTGGTCGGCGGCCTGATCATCACCGAGCTGCCCTCGCCCCTCCCCGTCGGCAGCTTCTCGCTGCAAGTGAAGTGGGGCGCTGAGACCGCCAACTTCGACCTCTCGCTCGGCGCCAACGGCCCCGCCGGCCCGCAGGGCCCGCAAGGGGTGCAGGGCAACCCCGGCATGAACGGTCTGCCCGGCGATCCGGGTCCGGCTGGCCCCCAGGGTCCGGCTGGTCCCCAAGGCCCTGCCGGTGCCGCCCCCGTCTCGATCGGCGGTTCCTTCGCCGGCGGTATCCACGGCAAAGGAGCCCTCACCGAACTCATGGACCTGCCACTCTCCGCCGGCACCTACCTATTGCAGGCGCAAGTGTCCACCAGCACCGGCAGCGACCGCGTGACCTGCGAGTTGACCGATGATGCTTCCGGCGATATGGTTTTCACCGGCGGTACGATTCTGACCAGCGTCACCTTCGACACCGCCAGCATCTCCGGCGTCACCCTGGCGAGCGCCGTCACCGTGCCTGTCGGCGCTACCGATCAGGAGCACGTCATCTGTAAGGCGACCGGGTTGTCGGACCTGACCGGCGTGACCGGCCTCTTCGTGGCCACTCCCGTGGTCTTCTCCCAATTCGGACAGTTCACCAACGACGTAACCTCCGGAGGCGGCACGACCACGGTAAGCTGGGATATTAGCCAGAACAAGGGCCAGTGAAGCCTTGAAAACGCCGCTCCACATTCTGGAACCCGGACGCCTCGGCTATGCCGAGGCGTCCGCGCTTCAGGCCGATCTCGTGCGCCGCCGCCAGGCCGGCGAAATCCCCGACACCCTAATCCTGCTGGAGCACGACCCGGTCATCACCCTGGGGCGCAACGCCCGCGCCGAAAATATCCTCCGCCGCCTCCCCGGCGTCGAGGTTGCCGAGTGTGATCGCGGCGGCGACGTCACGTTTCACGGGCCCGGCCAACTGGTTGGCTATCCCATCTTCGATCTGCGCGCGTGTCCGCGTCCCGCCTTCCTGCCGCCGCGTACCGGGCGCCTCGAGCTCGGTCCCGTGGACTTCGTGCGCGCCCTGGAAGAAGTGCTGATCCATACCGCCGCCCACTGCGGCATCCGCGCGCGCCGCATCCCCGGCCTCACCGGGGTGTGGACCGAGGCCGAACCCGCGAGGAAACTCGCCGCCATCGGCATCCACGTCGCTCGGGGCGTCACCAGCCACGGCTTCGCGCTTAACGTGAACAACGATCTCGCGGGTTTCGATCTCATCGTCCCCTGCGGCATCCGCGACAAGGGGGTGACCTCGCTGGCGCGCGAAACGGGCGTGCCGTGGACGCTGGAGCGGTTGGCAGCCAGCGTCAAGCGCGGGTTTGTTGAAATTTTCGACCGGGAATTGGCGTCGGAGGCGGTTTCGTGGGACGATTGAAGACGTAACTATTTTATCCGAACGAGGATGATGCGAAATGGCCGTTGACGTTGTCATGCCCCAAATGGGCGAATCCATCTTTGAGGGCACTGTCACCAAGTGGTTGCGCAAGCCGGGCGAGAGCGTGCGACGCGACGAGCCGCTGTTCGAGATCTCGACCGATAAGGTGGATGCGGAAATCCCCGCCCCCGCCAGCGGCGTGCTGAAAGAGATTAAGGTCCCCGCCGGCCAGACCGTGCAGGTTAACACCGTGGTGGCCATCCTCGAAGCCGGCGACGGCGCCAGCGCCCCGGCTCCGGCCGCCAGCGCGCCCGCTCCCGCGGCCAGCGCCCCGGCCCCGGCCGCTCCCGCGCCCGCGGCGCCCAAGCCCGCGGCACCCGCCCCGGCCGCGGCGGCTCCCGCGGCCCCGCCCGCTCCGGTGGCCCCGCCGCCCGCCCCGGTCGCCGCCGCGCCTGCCGCGGAAGTCCGTTCTTCGCCTCTGGTTCGCCGCATGGCCCAGGAGCACAACGTCAATCTCGCCCAGGTCCCCGCCTCCGGCGAGGGCGGACGCGTCTCCAAGCGCGACCTGGTCAACTACCTCGAATCGCCCCGTTCCGCCGCGCCTGCCGCGCCCAGCGCGGCGGTTGCGGCGCCCGCGGCCGCTCCCGCCGCCCCGGCGCCCAGCTACGCTCCGGGCTCGGTCGAGATCGTCCCCATGACCCTCATGCGCAAGCGCATCGCCGAGCACATGGTGATGAGCAAGCGCACCTCGCCCCACGTCTACAGCGTCTTCGCCGTCGACGTCACCAACATCGCCAAACTGCGCGACCGCGGCAGGGCCCAGTTCGAGTCCTCCACCGGCCAGCGCCTGACCTTCATGCCGTTCTTCTGCCAGGCCGTGGTTGAGATGCTGCGCCAGTTCCCGGTGCTCAACTCCTCGGTGCAGGAGGACTCGATCGTCTACAAGCACGACATCAACCTGGGCATCGCGGTTTCGCTGGAGTGGGGCCTGATCGTGCCGGTGATCAAGCACGCCGAGGAGAAGAACTTCCTCGGCCTGCAGCGCGCCATCAACGACCTCGCCGACCGCGCCCGCAACAAGAAGCTTTCGCCCGACGAAGTCCAGGACGGCACCTTTTCCATCAGCAACTACGGCATCTACGGCGGGCTGATCGGCATGCCGGTGATCAACCAGCCGCAGGTGGCGATCCTCGGGATCGGCGGCATCCACAAGACCCCGGTGGTCACCCAGGACGACGCCATCGCCATCCGCTCGGTGGTGCACCTCACCCTCAGCTTCGACCACCGCGTCGTGGACGGCGCCACCGCCGACCAATCCCTGGCCTTCCTGCGCGACCGCCTGCAAGACTGGACTCAGCCGATTATCTAGGCAAAAAGTGGCCGTGCCGCCCTGCGCGCGCCCAAGCCGTCTCGGGCGAGCTGCGCCGGTGCTCTGCCGTGCATGGTAGTCCCCGCGAGTTGCGCCGGGCCCGGCACTGTCCAGCCAGCTGCCCTCTCAGCGGTGTACAGAATGCTGCTGAGAGCCACTGTTAGGGCTCGGCGCGATGTCACACGGCGCAGGGTTATCCGGATTGCTCTTAGCGAGAGCGAGATCCCGTTCCTTGTGCCCCGAGGGCCGAGATGGGTGCTTCGTTAGCGGTCCGAGGATCAGTGACCAAACACCGTCGAGATTGATCCGCCCGTTATAAAGTCTCGGGTCCGGTGGTCCGTAGGCGGGGGCGTCGTTCCCCACGGCACCACAGTCGCTGCCGTCATTCTGCGCTACCGCGTCGGCGTGGCAGCCCATGCAGGAAGCCGGCCGGGAGCGGCCGGCTTCAAGAACCCGGTTGGTTAATTGGATTTTAGGGCCGTTCGCGCCAGCCACTGAATAGGAGTCTTCTACGCCGACCAGACGGTAGTGGAGCAGCCGCGGATCCGACACCCGCAGCCATTGGGGAGGGGCCGGCTCGTCGCCTTGTGGGGAGACTACCACCGGGCTCCCCGGCGCATGCGCTTGCACACAGTCGCTCTCAAACGTGGCGAAGATCCAGCCATCCTCGCCTTTTTTCATGATGTGCAAGCCACCGAGCCGAAGCACCTGCCCGCTTTCCCCCCATGGTCGCGCGGTATATTGGCTCATGTTTGGCGGCCCCGCCGGCGGGGTTAGCCATCCGGCGCGCACCGCCTCCGATCCTGCTGGAAAATGAATATGGTCCCCCCAGTTCTCGATGCCTGCCGGGGAGTCGAGGGTCGCGGTCGAGCTTGGATCGGGGGAGGGCCGTCGGATGTAACCGGCGAACCGGGGATTCATATGGATGCTGACCCGTTTATCCACGCGGGACCCGCACGGCCCGAACGCACCCGTACCGCCGTCCTGCGATGGAATGGTCCGCTCAAACAACAGGGGTTCGGCCTTAGCCGACTGCTCCGGGCCAAGGTCAAGTGAGGGAAAAACATCTTCCTGGCTATCCCACTCTTCCCATAGAGGTACTGGCGAACCTTTCGCCGACGGCGCATTCACCTCGGCGAACATCCGCCACGCAGTGTCCGCGAGTGAGTCGGCGCGCCGCGCTGGCGCCGCCCTGGCCCGGTCGAGCGCAGCGGCGGCCAACGCTACCGCTAGCACCGCCGAACCTGCGAGTATCAACGTCCGCCGCATGACCTACGGTATCCTGGCGGTCGCGGTGGCACGGGGCGGAGCCGGAACGTCGCAGTTGCTGATGTGCGCGAGTTGCTGGGCGGAAGGGCATATATCGGGGTAAATCAGCACTTCCTTAATCTTCTTCCATTGTTGGATCATGCCGGCATATGTCCTTGGGCTGAGCGCGCCGGGGGTGCCGGAGAGGGCGGTCAGAAATTCCTCCACATCCGCCTCGTTCCAGGGTACGTCACCGCCCTCCAGGTTGAGCAGTTGGGTCTTCACGTCGTGTGCGCTGTCGGGGTCGAGCCTGGTCATCATGGCCAGCCACATCGCAAAATGCTGATACATTGCCATAAACTGTCTCCTCACTCTCGCGTTTTCTTGCTGCCAGGCTGATGTAATTGCTCGCCCCATTTGTCCGCCTGCAGGGACATTGCGGCGATCTCCCCGAGGGGATAGTCCTCAAACGCCCACCAGATCCTTCCCGGATGTTGTGCGATTCCGCGATAAATTTGCTCGGCTTTCCGGACTTGTCCAACCGCCGCCAGGCCGCGCGCCAAGTACTCTTCATCGGCCATGGTCCCGCTCGCTCGCGCGGCGCGCTGCAACCAAGGCAGAGCCTCAGCCGCATGACCCTGTGCCAGCAGGATTTCCCCTCGCAGCCGTTCTTCACCAATTGCCGCGAGCGGCGCCAGATCCTGTTCCGTTTGCAACGCTCTAAGCTGACCTTCCGCCAAATCCAGTTGGCCGCCTCGCGCGAATAATGCTCCCGCCGCCGAACGCACGTCAGGGCTGGGGTCGGCCTTCACGGCAGCCATGCTGTCCTCCACCATGGCGCGGAGGTCGCTGGTCCGATAGTCCAGATCGCCCAACTTAAGGCGGTACTGTCCCACTGTCCCCGGGCCGACTAACGCCGCAGTCACCAGGCCGGCGCGCAACACCCTCTTCGCTGCCGGCAAGTCACCCCGCTCCGCGAAGACTGCCGCTTCCAGCACATCGCCCTGCGCGCGCCACGTCGCCTCCGGCCCGTTGCTCAGGATTCGTTGGGCGCGTGCGGCAGTTGTAAAGTCGCGTTGGGCCGCAGCCAGAGCCCCCGCTAAGCGCGCTGCGTCGAGGCCGTCTCCGAGGGCGCGGCCACGGGAAATCGCGGCAGCCGCATCGCCCCATCTTTCGAGGTAGATATCCGCTTTCGCCGTCCATAAGGCCGGCACCGGGCTCTGCGGCGCCAATTCCTGAGCCCGCTGCCATTCCTGAAACGCGCGCGCCTCCTGTCCCAGTTGCATATCGGGGTAGGCCTGATAAAACCAACCCAGGGAATCATGCGCATACAGCGCCGTATATGCCTGGGATGCCCGCTTGGCGCCGGAGAAGTCATCCAGGTCGGTGGCCACCAGGGCTGCCAGCCGCAGTGCCTCTCGTTGAGAGAGTCGGCGGTCGCTTCCCGCCAGCTTCAGCGCCGTGCGATACGCGCCGTAGCCCATTGCGTATTGCTGCTCCTCCACTTCCATGTCGCCGATCTCCGCGTACGCCAGCGCGAACTTTGGGTCCGTCGCTGTCGCCTCCCGCAAAAGAGCGATGGCCGGCAGTATGTGTCTCGCCTTGTGTTCCTGTTCCGCCCGCGTGTAATAGGAGAGTGCCTCCCACGAACCGGTGGTGATGTCCTCGGGTGGCTGGTCGGTGGAGGAAAGATTCTGCGCCTGCTCGCCGGCCAGCGCGCGCACCCAATCGGCCCCCGCATGCAGCGCGCCCAACACCTCGCCCTTATTGCTCGCAGTCTCGCTGTGGCTCCAGGTCCGCGCCGCGGCGTCGGGGTCGTGCCCCATGCGCTGCAGCTGTATTTCCAGCCTGTATTCGCCCGCCAGCCGTGTCAGTGTGGCAAACACCACCAGCGGCGCCCCTCGCCGCATGGCCACTTCCCGGGCCACTACGGGCCGCTGCGCAAGGACGGCATCGTCGTCGCTGGCTGGCCGGTTCATGCGCCGGAACTGCTGCCGGATTTCGGCGTCGCTGGTGATCTGAAACTGGTTCGACTGCGCCAACTGCTGGGCGAGCACGGTAGTCGCGGCGTCGAGTTGCGGGTCCAGAGTGGCGTTGACCACGGGGGTAAGCAGGAGTTCCTCTCCCGGTTGGATTTGGGGGCTCACCTGTCTATAGCGGAAGACCGCCGCTGCAAGGGCCAAAAGCCCCAGAACAGCCACCGCCGCAGTCCTCACCACCCGGCCTGGCCCGCGACCCGCTGCCCGCGCCAGCATCTTTACCGCACTCCCCGCCGTTGCGGGTCGCCGCTCGGCCTCGTGAGCAAGGCACGCCTCGACCATTCGCTTCCAATCCGCGGGCGCGTCTCCGCCTCCGAGCTCGCGCGCGATCAGCCCCATCGCATAGATATCCGAGGCCGCGGTCGGCGTCTCTCCCCGCAACTGCTCTGGCGCCATGTATGCGAGCGTCCCCATCGCCCGCGTCCTGCTGTTCCCGGCCTCCGGGGATGGGAGGACCATCCGGGCCAGACCAAAATCGGTAATCACCGCCCGTCGCCCGGTGCCCCGGTGCACGAGCATCACGTTTCCCGGCTTCAAGTCCCGGTGGATCACCCCGGCGGCGTGGGCCGCGTCAAGTCCGGCGGCGATCTCCGCGATCCATTGGCGCGCTTCCCCGCCGTACACCGCGCCTTCCCGCCGCAGATGCTCCGCCAGCGTCTCCCCTTCCAACAGCTCCATCGTGATGAAGGGATCTCCGGGCGTATCGACTCCAACGTCATGCAGGCGGCAGACATTTCTATGGCTCACCTGCCGGGCCGTCACTACCTCGCGCCTCAGCCTCGCGATTTGCCCCGCATCCGCCGCCACGTCCCGTCGGATCACCTTCACCGCCACCGGGGCCGCTAATTCCTGGTCCCAGGCCGCATACACCTCGCCCATGCCGCCGCGTCCCAGCAGCCGCTCAATCGCGAAGCGCCCCCCGAGTACCGCCCCGGGCTCGAGCCGAGGCGGCGCTTCAGTCATTTCGGCCAGCAGGCTAACCAAGGGCTGCGCCAAAAACTCCCCCGCCCCGGTGGACGCCCGGAGCAGACGCTCCGCCTCTGCGCGCAGCGCCGAGTCACTCCCGCACAGCCGCGCGAGAACTATGTCCCGATCCGCCGGCGGCGCCTCTTGCGCCTCGGTGTACACCTCGCACAGGCGTTCCCAGATTTCTGGCGTCATTCTTAACGGCTCATCTCCTGATACAGCCAGGCGCGCGCCACGCTCCAATCACGTTTGACCGTGCGCTCCGAGATGCCCAAATTCAGGGCAATCTCCGCCTCGCTCAACCCGGCGAAAAA